>NZ_CAMHZX010000005.1:0-142852 GCF_946190285.1 Streptococcus mitis
CGAACACAGAAGTTAAGCCCTAGAACGCCGGAAGTAGTTGGGGGTTGCCCCCTGTGAGATATGGAAGTCGCTTAGCTTTAATCCGCCATAGCTCAGTTGGTAGTAGCGCATGACTGTTAATCATGATGTCGTAGGTTCGAGTCCTACTGGCGGAGTAGTTAAGGAAAAGAGGTTTAGGCCTCTTTTTTGTTATGTAATTTATAATCTATCTCGTGTCATTAGACTTCAGCAATCAGGACAAGATGGGGCCTCACAATGTAGTTTAGCAATGATTTCTTTGTGGGTATCTATATTAACAACATCCATAATTTGGATATTAGGGTATTTAATGTCTAGTAGTTTTGTGATAAAATGTAATTGTTCCATATGAATATTTCTAATGAGTTGTTTGGTCACTTTTCATTATAGATCTTATGGGACTTTTTTTCTACAACAAAATCGGCTCCATAATATCTATAGGGGATTTTCCCACTACAAATATTATAGAGCCTTTTTACTGAGTAAAGTTTCAGAGCCCTCCGTTTTCGAGCAAGGAGATTTTTTTAGTACTTTAATTGAGGGTAGCGAAGAGCCTAAACGTGGCGGACTGTAAATACGCTCCTTCGAGGGGTTCGAATCCTTCTCCTTCCATTATCTTATTTTTTGAAATTTAAGTAGTAAATTTGTTCCTATTCTGTCAACTTTTCCTATTTGTTATCTTTTTGAGGTTGGTATATGAGCAATTCAGGATTTTATAATAACTGTTTATAATTTTTTGTTAGAATAAGGTCATAAAAAGAAAAGGAGTATATATTTATGCTACAAAGTATTTATGATCAGATGATGGATTTTTATAGAAATATTGAAGAAGAGTATGGTATGTTCTTGGGTGATAATTTTGATTGGGAACATGTTCATTTTAAGTTTTTGATTTATTATCTTGTCCGATATCGTATTGTGTGTCATCGGGATTTTATTGTTTACCATTATCGTGTTGCTTATCGTTTGTATCTTGAAAAATTGATAATGAAACAAGGTTTTGTTGCTTGTTGAGACAGTATGAGTTAATTTCCGAACAAATCTAACTTTTTGTGGGAAAATAATGATAAATAGCCGGAATTTTTTCTAAATGATTTTTTAATAGTTGGAAATAGCAAATCTTTCTATTGTTTCTTCTTGATAAAAAGGCGATTTTTTCTTATAATAAATTGTAAGATATAATTGCAGGTGAGAGTCCTGCCATGTATGTGAGAAAGGAAGAGCCTGAGAGCTCAGACAAGATTATGACTTCAGTTGTTGTTGTAGGTACCCAATGGGGTGATGAAGGTAAAGGGAAGATTACAGATTTCCTTTCAGCTAATGCAGAAGTGATTGCGCGTTACCAAGGTGGTGATAATGCAGGTCACACGATTGTGATTGATGGTAAGAAATTTAAGTTACACTTGATTCCATCTGGGATTTTCTTTCCTGAAAAAATCTCTGTTATTGGAAACGGAATGGTTGTAAATCCTAAATCTCTTGTAAAAGAGTTGAGCTATCTTCATGAGGAAGGTGTTACAACTGATAACTTGCGTATTTCTGATCGCGCGCATGTTATTTTGCCTTATCATATCGAGTTGGATCGTTTGCAAGAAGAGGCTAAGGGTGACAATAAGATTGGTACTACAATCAAGGGAATTGGTCCAGCTTATATGGACAAGGCTGCTCGTGTTGGGATTCGTATTGCAGATCTTTTAGATAAAGATATTTTCCGTGAGCGTTTAGAACGTAACCTTGCTGAGAAGAATCGTCTTTTTGAAAAATTGTATGACAGTAAAGCGATTGCTTTCGATGATATTTTTGAAGAATATTACGAATATGGTCAACAAATCAAGAAATATGTAACAGATACATCTGTTATCTTGAATGATGCGCTTGATAACGGTAAACGTGTGCTTTTTGAAGGTGCACAAGGTGTTATGCTAGATATCGACCAAGGTACCTATCCATTTGTTACGTCATCAAACCCTGTGGCTGGTGGTGTGACCATTGGTTCTGGTGTTGGTCCAAGTAAGATTGATAAGGTTGTTGGTGTATGTAAAGCCTATACGAGTCGTGTAGGAGACGGTCCTTTCCCAACTGAGTTGTTTGATGAAGTGGGAGAACGTATCCGTGAAGTAGGTCATGAATATGGTACAACAACTGGTCGTCCACGTCGTGTGGGTTGGTTTGACTCAGTTGTGATGCGTCATAGCCGTCGTGTTTCTGGTATCACTAACCTTTCATTGAACTCTATCGATGTTTTGAGTGGTTTAGATACTGTGAAAATCTGTGTGGCCTATGATCTTGATGGTCAACGTATTGACTACTATCCAGCTAGTCTTGAGCAATTGAAGCGTTGCAAGCCTATCTATGAAGAGTTGCCAGGTTGGTCAGAAGATATTACCGGAGTTCGTAATTTGGAAGATCTTCCTGAGAATGCGCGTAACTATGTTCGTCGTGTGAGTGAATTGGTTGGTGTTCGTATTTCTACTTTCTCAGTAGGTCCTGGTCGTGAACAAACAAATATTTTAGAAAGTGTTTGGTCCTAAGAGATTTTTAAGATTTGTTTAAGATAGGTCGGGTATACTATAGACAGTTACAAGAAGACCTCCTAACTTGTTGTAACAAATATCCTAAACTTTTCTTTTTCATAATAATCTCCCTATAAAGTCACCGCATTCGGTGGCTTTTTTTGTGTTGGGATTCATGATATAATAATAAAATCGATAAGTAGGAAAAGTGAAATTGATGAATTATACAGTTGAAGAAAAAGAAGTCTTTATGAGGGAAGCTTTGAGAGAGGCTGAGATTGCTCTTGAACACGATGAAATTCCAATTGGTTGTGTGATTGTCAAGGACGGAGAAATCATTGGCCGTGGGCATAATGCGCGTGAGGAACTGCAGCGAGCGGTTATGCATGCGGAGATTATGGCCATAGAGAATGCGAACCTGAGTGAGGAGAGCTGGCGCTTGCTTGATTGCACGCTTTTTGTGACCATTGAGCCGTGTGTCATGTGTAGTGGGGCGATTGGACTTGCCCGTATTCCAAACGTGATCTATGGGGCTAAAAACCAGAAATTTGGCGCTGCTGGGAGTTTGTACGATATCTTGACAGATGAGCGTCTCAACCATCGTGTGGATGTTGAAACGGGAATTTTGGAAGATGAATGCGCAGCTATTATGCAGGATTTTTTTAGAAATAGACGGAAAAAATAATTTTGCTTTTAAAATGAATAGGAATGTGATATAATAAATAGTGGAGCAACAGTTCTGCGTGAAGCGGGTCAGGGGAGGAATCCAGCAGCCCTAAGCGATTTGAATTGTGTGCTCTTTTTTTCGTGCTTTTTCCGAATAAATAAGATAGAATAATCTAGAATAAATGATAATAGAAAAGAGAAGATTATGAGAATTCGTGGTTTTGAATTGGTTTCGAGTTTTACAGATGAAAATTTATTGCCCAAGCGTGAGACAGCGCATGCGGCTGGTTACGACTTAAAGGTTGCTGTGCGTACGGTTATTGCGCCAGGAGAGATTGTATTGGTTCCGACAGGGGTTAAGGCTTATATGCAACCGACTGAGGTTCTTTACCTCTATGATCGTTCTTCAAACCCTCGTAAAAAGGGCTTGGTTTTAATTAATTCAGTTGGAGTCATTGATGGGGATTATTATGGAAATCCTGGGAATGAAGGGCATATTTTTGCTCAGATGAAGAATATCACAGACCAAGAGGTTGTTCTTGAAGTTGGAGAACGTGTTGTCCAAGCTGTCTTTGCTCCTTTCTTAATTGCAGATGGAGATGCAGCTGATGGCGTACGGACAGGTGGTTTTGGTTCGACTGGGCACTAGGATGAAAATTATTTTTGTACGTCATGGAGAGCCAGATTATTGTGAGTTAGAGGAGCGTTCTTATACGGGATTTGGGATAGATTTGGCACCCTTGTCTGATAAGGGACGGCAGCAAGCCCAGAAATTGAGCACCAATCCTTTACTCCCTTCAGCTGAAATAATCGTATCTTCTGCAGTCACAAGAGCTTTAGAAACGGCTTCTTATGTGGCTTGTGTTACTGGACTTCCTTTGAGAGTGGAACCATTATTGCATGAATGGCAGGTCTATGAAAGTGGCACAGATAATTTTGAAAAAGCTCGTACTGTGTTTCTAGAAAATAAGGGGGAGTTACTTCCTAATAGTCCTATTCAATATGAGACAGCTGAAGAGATGAAGTCTCGGTTTCTAGAATGCATGGCTAAGTATCGAGATTACCAGACCGTGATAGTGGTAACTCACAACATGCTCATGCGTCAGTTTGTGCCAAATGAGAAGATTGATTTTTGCCAAGTAATTGAGTGTGAGTTAGAGATATAGAAAGAGGTTTATCATCGCAAAGAAAAAAGCGACATTTGTATGTCAAAATTGTGGGTATAATTCCCCTAAATATTTGGGACGTTGTCCCAACTGTGGGTCTTGGTCTTCCTTTGTAGAAGAGGTTGAGGTTGCCGAGGTAAAGAATGCGCGTGTGTCCTTGACAGGTGAGAAAACCAAGCCCATGAAACTGGCTGAGGTGACTTCAATCAACGTCAATCGAACCAAGACAGAGATGGAGGAATTCAACCGTGTACTTGGAGGCGGAGTGGTACCAGGAAGTCTCGTCCTAATCGGTGGGGATCCTGGAATCGGGAAATCGACTCTTCTTTTACAAGTTTCAACCCAGCTGTCTCAAGTGGGGACTGTTCTCTACGTCAGTGGGGAGGAGTCTGCCCAGCAGATTAAACTACGTGCAGAGCGTTTGGGTGATATTGATAGCGAGTTTTATCTCTATGCAGAGACCAATATGCAGAGTGTTCGAGCTGAGGTAGAGCGCATCCAACCAGACTTCCTCATTATTGACTCTATCCAGACCATTATGTCACCTGAGATTTCAGGGGTGCAAGGGTCTGTTTCTCAAGTGCGTGAGGTGACGGCTGAACTTATGCAGTTAGCTAAGACTAATAACATTGCTATCTTTATCGTAGGGCATGTTACCAAGGAAGGAACCTTGGCTGGTCCGCGTATGTTGGAGCATATGGTAGATACAGTGCTTTACTTTGAAGGGGAACGTCACCATACCTTTCGTATCTTGAGAGCGGTCAAAAACCGTTTTGGTTCAACAAATGAGATTGGCATTTTTGAGATGCAGTCGGGCGGATTGGTTGAGGTACTCAATCCGAGTCAAGTTTTCCTAGAAGAGCGTTTGGATGGAGCGACTGGTTCATCAATCGTTGTGACCATGGAAGGGACGCGTCCGATTTTGGCGGAGGTTCAGGCTTTGGTAACACCTACCATGTTTGGAAATGCCAAGCGTACAACGACAGGACTTGATTTTAATCGTGCTAGCTTGATTATGGCTGTTTTGGAAAAGCGGGCAGGTCTTCTCTTGCAAAATCAGGACGCCTATCTCAAATCTGCTGGCGGTGTCAAATTGGATGAACCTGCGATAGACTTGGCCGTTGCAGTTGCCATTGCTTCGAGCTACAAGGACAAGCCAACTAATCCTCAGGAATGTTTTGTGGGAGAACTGGGCTTGACAGGAGAAATTCGGCGTGTGAATCGTATCGAGCAACGCATCAATGAAGCTGCTAAGCTTGGATTTACAAAAATCTATGTACCGAAAAATTCCTTGACAGGAATCACTCCACCCAAGGAAATTCAGGTCATTGGTGTGACAACGATTCAGGAAGTTTTGAAAAAGGTTTTTGCTTAATCTGTGACAAATCCTCTTAAAAATGATAAGATAGGAGAAATATTTGACTATCAAATTTTCAAGGAGGGAATCGTGTCGTATTTTGAACAGTTTATGCAAGCCAATCAGGCTTATGTTGCCCTACATGGGCAGTTAAATCTGCCACTTAAACCCAAAACAAGAGTGGCTATTGTGACCTGTATGGACTCACGTTTGCACGTTGCGCAAGCTTTGGGGTTGGCACTTGGGGATGCTCATATCTTGCGGAATGCAGGCGGTCGAGTGACCGAAGACATGATTCGTTCGCTGGTGATTTCCCAGCAACAGATGGGAACAAGAGAGATTGTGGTGCTGCACCATACAGACTGTGGTGCTCAGACTTTTGAAAATGGTCCTTTTCAGGAGTATCTGAAAGAGGAATTAGGTGTCGATGTGTCAGACCAGGATTTCTTGCCCTTCCAAAATATAGAGGAGAGTGTGCGAGAGGATATGCAACTCCTTATCGAGTCTCCCCTAATACCAGACGATGTCATTATCTCTGGTGCCATTTACGATGTGGATACAGGAAGTATGACAGCTGTAGAATTGTAAATACTTTATTTAGAAAGAAAGTGTATGAAGAAAAACAGTATTTTATTTATTTTTATTTTATTGCTATGTATTGGTTTACAGTATGAAACCATCTACTATACGGACGGTTCGATGTCAGGTGCGGAATATGGACTAATGGGAGTTTCTATCTTTCTAGCTCTCTTTTACATGATTCCGGCTCTTTATTTCCTTTTCCGTATTGGGAAAAAATGGGAATTACCAAAGAAGGCCTTGATTCTGTCTTTATTGGGAGGAATGTTCCTTTCAGGCTGGTTGTCTAGCTTTGCTAATACCTATATCCATGATTTGCTGGGCGTTCTTTTCCCAGATAGTGCATTTTTAAATGCCTTTGAAAGTGCTATTGTGGCTCCTTTGGTAGAAGAACCCTTGAAATTGTTACCACTTGTCTTTGTTTTAGCTTTGATTCCTGTGCGAAAATTAAAATCTTTGTTTTTACTAGGGATTGCTTCTGGTTTGGGATTTCAAATGATTGAGGATATTGGCTATATTCGTACGGATTTGCCAGAGGGATTTGACTTTACTATTTCGAGAATTTTAGAGCGTATCATCTCAGGAATTGCCTCTCACTGGACTTTTTCAGGTCTGGCTGTAGTAGGTGCTTACTTGCTTTACAGAGCCTATAAAGGGCAGAAGGTTGGCAAGAAACAGGGGCTTATTTTCCTAGGTTTAGCCTTGGGAACTCATTTCTTGTTTAACTCTCCTTTTGTGGAGTTGGAGACAGAGTTGCCTTTAGCGATTCCAGTGGTTACGGCTATTACTCTCTATGGTTTTTATCAGGCTTATCGCTTTGTTGAGAAGCACAATGAGTTGATGAACTAGAATATTTTTCAAAAGAATGATGCAAGGGCACAAATATGCTGCCCTTCTTTTATTTTTGATTGAAAAATAGTGCAAAAAGCGCTACAATGGTAAATGGAAAAATCTTGTGAAAAGCACAAGCGATACATATATACCGGAGGAAATCATGTCTTTTTCTGATTTAAAGCTGTTTGCCCTTTCTTCTAATCAAGAATTGGCAGAACGTGTGGCGCAGGAGATTGGGATAGAGTTGGGGAAATCAAGTGTTCGCCAATTTTCAGATGGAGAGATTCAGGTCAACATCGAAGAATCAATCCGTGGGAAACACGTCTTTATCCTACAATCAACTAGCTCGCCTGTAAATGACAATCTGCTTGAAATTTTGATTATGGTGGATGCTTTGAAGCGTGCTAGTGCAGAATCTGTCAATGTTGTCATGCCTTACTATGGGTATGCACGTCAGGATAGAAAGGCGAGAGCGCGTGAGCCAATCACTTCAAAACTTGTCGCAAATATGCTTGAAGTAGCTGGAGTGGATCGCTTATTGACCATCGACTTGCATGCTGCGCAGATTCAAGGATTCTTTGATATTCCTGTGGATCACTTGATGGGGGCTCCTCTGATTGCGGATTATTTTGAGCGTCGTGGCATGGTTGGTTCTGACTATGTGGTTGTTAGCCCAGACCATGGAGGAGTGACTCGTGCCCGTAAGTTGGCAGAGTTTTTGAAAACATCTATCGCTATCATCGACAAACGTCGTAGCGTTGATAAGATGAATACTAGTGAAGTCATGAACATCATCGGTAAGGTCGAAGGCAAGACTTGTATCTTGATTGATGATATGATTGATACAGCTGGAACGATTTGTCATGCGGCAGATGCCCTTGCGGAAGCTGGTGCTGTTGAAGTCTATGCAAGCTGTACGCACCCAGTTCTTTCTGGTCCTGCTATGGACAATATCCAAAATTCAGCTATTAAGAAATTGGTTGTTTTGGATACCATCTATCTCCCAGAAGAGCGTTTGATTGATAAGATTGAGCAAATTTCAATCGCTCATCTCCTAGGTGATGCTATTGTACGTATCCATGAAAAACGCCCACTTTCTCCACTTTTCAGTATTGAGAAAAAGATTTAATGCCCAAGCCTGAGATAATTCTCAGGTTTTTTTCATCTCTTTTCCGAATAAATAGATAGAGCCAGAGAATCTAGGAAACCTATATTTAAAACTGTGGTATAATAAAAGGAGGAAAAGGATGATTCTAAGACATCCGGGCATCAGCCCAACCAATGATTTGGTTGCTAAGAAAATCTTTAGCAATCCAGAAATCACTTGTCAATTTATCCGCGATATGCTGGATTTACCAGCAAAAAATGTGACGATTTTGGAGGGAAGTAACATTCACGTATTACCCTCCATGCCTTATTCAGCGCAGGATTTCTATACCAGTATAGATGTTTTGGCGGAGTTGGACAATGGGACGCAGGTTATTATCGAAATCCAAGTTCATCATCAGAATTTTTTCATTAATCGTTTATGGGCTTATCTGTGCAGTCAGGTTAATCAAAATCTCGAAAAAATTCGCCAGCAAGAGGGCAATACGCACCAGAGTTACAAACACATCGCACCAGTATACGCTATCGCAATTGTGGATAGTAATTACTTCTCAGATGATTTAGCTTTTCATAGCTTTAGTATGTGCGAGGATACGACAGGTGAGGTCCTAACCATCACAAACAATGGACAGGAAAACCATCTAGTCAAGATAGCATTCTTGGAATTAAAAAAATACAGAGAAACCAGTAAAGACAAGGTTCGCAAACCGTGGTTGGAGTTTTTCGGGAACAAACCCTTTACCCAACAACCCGAGCGAGCTATTAGCCAAGCAGACCAACTGCTGGACTACAAAAGCTGGTCCGAGGAGGATAGGAAGATGTTTAGTCAACTACGTATGCGAGAAGAACAAGCCTTGTTAGCACAGGACTATGCCTTGGAACAAGCTGAAGAAAAAGGTTTAGAGCGTGGTCGTGCAGAGGGTATTGAAAAAGGGCGAGAAGAAGGTCTTGAACAAGGACTGGAGCGTGGGAAAATATTTACCTTTCTTGATTTAGTGCGTCAACATGTTTTAACTACCGAATTTGCTAGCGAGCAATTAGGCATGACGGTCGCAGAGTTTGAGGCCTTGCTATAAGGTCACATTTTAAATAGTAGAAAGTTGATGAAATGGCAAGTTCTTATTAAAAAACTTGCCATTTTTACTTGACATTTAGAAGTGTTTATTAGATAATACCATAGACGTGAGTTCTGTCCAACTGTCTATGTGGATTAGATATGAATGATTTTACTCAAGGATGATAAGTTTGTGAGATTTTCACTTGAAAAATGCAGTATTTGACGGGTATTTTTTCTCACAAAAATGTTTTTTTCACCTTTTTTTCTAAAAATAGGTAAAAACTTTAAAAACTAGAAGAAAACCCTTGACAAATCCTGCAAATATTTATATACTGTATGGTAGTAAGATAGTCTTACGAAAAAATATATAATGAAAAATGAAGGAGATAAAACGATGAAAAAAGTTTTATTGACAAGCGCAGTCGCTCTTGCAGCATTTGGTGCTGTACAAGCTGTTTCAGCTGATGCTACTAATCAGTATTCAACAAATGGTGTGGTAGATCCAACAACAGGTCAACTTCCACGTAAAGAATATACTGAAAACACACTTAAATCTGCTCACACTGGTGTAGTTGCTCCAGAAAACCAATACAAACCAGCTACTCCAGCTTACAACCCTTACCATGGTAAACCAGTTATGTTTGGTAACGGTTCACACGTTCGTTTCTCAGTTAAAGACATCCAAGGCCGTCCAGTTGCAGGTGTTAAAGTTGATGTTATGGTTTGGGCAAACGAAGCTGACTACAACAACTACGTTAAACCATCAGTTGTTTCTGCTGAATCTAACGAAGCAGGTGATGTTGAGTTGGCAGTACCACACAAAGGTTTGGTTCAATACCGTGTAGCTTACGTTCCAAAAGGATACTTCTTGCATAAAGTAAACAGAACAGTTCACAACGGTAAAGAAACTGGTAATGAAGGTTCATTTGATATCCAAGGTAACTTGTATGATGGAACATTCGTATACTCTGGTTCAGCTGACCTAGATAAAGACGGAAAAGCTGACATGTTCACAAACGCTTCAGTTGATTTGGTTCTTGAAAAAACTGACTCATACAACGTTGTGAAAGATCAATGGGTTCAAGAAGAAGCTGGCTGGAAATACTACGCTTCTAACAAAGCTGTTTCAGGTTGGAAACAAGTTGACGGTAAATGGTTCTTCTTTAACGCTGAAGGCGTAATGCAAAAATGGTGGGTTAAAGATGGAAACACTTGGTACTACCTAAACGGAAACGGTGAAATGCAAACTGGTTGGTTGCAAGACGGTGGTAAATGGTACTACCTTGAAACATCAGGTGCTATGAAAGCTAGCCAATGGTTTGAAGTTTCTGGTAAATGGTACTACGTTGACGGTTCAGGTGCCCTTGCAGTTAACACTACTGTAGGTGGATACACTGTTAACGGAAACGGTGAATGGGTTAAATAATCTAGCTCAATAAAAAAAGCAGGAGATTTCTTCTGCTTTTTATTTTTTCCATAAAAAGTCCAGTTTTTCTTAGAAATTTTTGTAAAAATAAGATACAATAAAGAAAAGCATAATAGCTAAATTTAAGAATGGAGAATCTTCACATGAAAAATAAAAAAGCTTTAGCTCTAGCTCTTGCTAGTGTGACAATGGCAGGCGCTGCTGTGACTGCTTACTCAACTATCACAGCTCCATCTGTACATGCAGACGAGTTTATTCGTAAAACGGAATGGATAACTGTTTCTAATGATCGTTCACGTACTCGTACAACTGTTTATTTTGAGTCAGGTGATCAAAAATTTGAAAAGCATAGTTATATTGATAAATTTGAGTATCAGGAAACCTATGTAGATGGCGGCGTACGTTACTATGTATTTGTAGAAAAAGGAACAAAACTTGCTGAATTGGAAAACGATCCAAATACACCGTCAGCAGACTTGAATAAACAAGGTTATAAATCTACTGATAAAAATAACAGCTGGCGTGAAGTATCAGGTAACCGTTACTTCTATTCACACGGAAACCCAGTTAAGGGTTGGGCCATGATTGACAACAAGACTTACTATTTCAATAGTGAGGGTGTAATGGCTCGTGGTATCATTGAAAATGAATCTGAGCGTTACTATCTAGATGATCAAGGTGTTAAGAAAACTGGTTTCCTCAAAGTGGGAGAAAAGACTTACTACTTTGACGGAAATGGTGTTCGTAGAACAGAAGTTGTCACAGAAAACGGTCAAACTCACTTTGTAAAAGACGGTGTTGTGACAAATGGAGTTCAAAAAGTTGGTACGAAATGGTACTTCTTTGATGAAAAAGGTAAAGCTCAATCAGGTATTGTAAAAGATAGCGCTGGTAAGTGGTATTACATCACTGCAGATGGTGACCGTAAGACAGGCCTTATCAAGGGTGCTGGCGACAAGTATTACTATGTCACTGAAGAAGGTGAACGTAAGTTTGGTGAAATCACTGTTGACGGTAAAACTTACTTCTTGACAGATGATTCTGATACTAAAGCTGGCTGGAACAAAGTTGACAATCACTGGGTTTATGTGAATAAAGAAGGTAAGCGTCAAACTGGTTGGCTGAAAGACGGTGGTAAATGGTACTACTTTAATGCTGAAGGCGTGATGCAAAAATGGTGGATCAAAGATGGTAACAAATGGTACTATCTAAATGGTTCAGGTGAAATGCAAACTGGCTGGTTGCAAGATGGTGGTACTTGGTACTACCTAAATAGCTCAGGTGCTATGGAAACTGGCTGGGCTAAAGTTGGTGGTACTTGGTATTACCTTAAAGGCTCAGGTGCTATGGTAACTGGTTGGTTCCAAGTGGGTGGTAAATGGTACTATGCTTATAGTTCAGGTGCCCTTGCAGTAAGCACTACAGTTGATGGTTATTACGTAAACGCCAACGGTGAATGGGTATAAAAAGACTAAGAGAGTAGTTTTAAAACTGCTCTCTTTTTTACATTTAAATATTTCTACACTTTTTATGTTTTTTATTGCATTTATTATAGGAAAGGGATATAATTTAGATAAATTTATTATCTTAATACAGGAGGATTTTCCTATGAGAAAAACAGTAACAGGTATTTTGCTAGCAACTTCTGTGCTAGCTATGGCGACAGTCCAACAAGTACAAGCTGCTGAATCAGGGGCAACAACGGCTTCGACAACTTCTAAGGTTAAAGAAGTTCATTATATTGCATTTAAAAATGGTAGAATTGTTGATATCAAAGCAGCATTGACAGGGTCTGCTGTAACAGCTACATCTATCAACGAACAGCCTAAAATTGAGAACTATAACTATACTACTAGTGAAGTAAGGGATGGTATACTATACCATACATATGCTCCAGTTGCTACAACAGATAATAGTAATACTTCTTCTGCTCAAAGCAATCCTTATCATGGTGGAAATACGGCTGCTACAACGAATACAAATACAAACAACAATCAAAATGCTGCAACAACTAGTGGGAATTCAGCAGTCAAGGAAGTTCGTTTTGTAGTTTATAAAGAGGGTAGTAGCGTTCCAGTAAATATTAAGGAACCACGTAAAGGATCTGAAGCATCAGATACAAGTCATCCAACTATTGCCAACTATGAGTATGTTACTGGTAACTTAAAAGATGGTATTCTTTATCATGTCTATCGTTCAAACACAGCCACTAACTCTAACCAAAATCAGTCTACAGCAACAAGTGGCGGTCAGTTCAAAACAGAGAACGGAAAAGTCTACTATATCAAGGACGGTAAAAAGGTTAGTGGTTGGCAAAAAATCGATGATAAGACCTACTACTTTGAAGCTGATGGCGCTATGAAGAAAGGTCTATTGACTGCAGGTGATAAGCAATACTATCTAGATGAAAAAGATGGTGTTAAAAAGCTAGGCTTTGTAAAAGTTGCTGACAAGACTTATTATTTTGTAGAAGATGGTGAGAAGAAAACTGGTTTTGTTAAAATCGATGATAAAACTTACTATGTTAAAGAAGGTGTCCGTTTAACGGGTGATATTACTGTTGATGGGAAACATTATTTCTTGGATGAGGAAGGTGTTCTTAAACAAGGGATTGTTGTGATTGATGGTAAAAAATTCTTCATTGACAGCGAAGGAAATCGTCAGGCTGGCTGGAAGAAAGTTGAGGGTGACTGGTATTATTTCTCTAAAGAAGATGGAATGAAGACTGGTTGGCTGAAAGATGGTGGTAAATGGTATCACTTTAATGCTGCTGGCGTGATGCAAAAATGGTGGTTTAAAGAAGGTGACACTTGGTACTACTTAAATGGTTCAGGCGAAATGCAAACTGGTTGGTTGCAAGATGGTGGCACATGGTACTATCTAAATGGTTCAGGTGCAATGAAAGCTAGCCAATGGTTCCAAGTAGGTGGAACATGGTACTACCTTGATAATTCGGGTGCTATGAAAACTGGTTGGTTGAAACAAGGTGGTAGTTGGTATTATCTTGATGGTTCAGGCGCTATGAAGACTGGTTGGTTCCAAGTAGATGGCAAATGGTACTATGCTTATAGTTCAGGAGCTCTTGCTGTCAGTACTACAATCAATGGTTATACAGTAAATGCCAATGGTGAGTGGGTATAAAAGTGGAAAATTTACCATAGAGAATGTAAGTAATGAAAAGAAAATAAAAAGAAAGCTTATAAAATGAGCTTTCTTTTTCTGTGATTGAACATATATATAAAAACTAAGATAACAATATAATTGTATAAATAACTTAAATTTTTACTTGATTATATTTTTAGAAAGTGTTATAATAAATCCAAATATAATTCCAAAAAAGGGGTTTCAAAAATGGATAAAAAGAAAATGATTTTAACTAGCTTGGCTAGTGTGGCTATTTTGGGATCAGGTTTTCTTGCATCTAATCCTTCAACTGTAAAAGCTGAAGATGCGCAACCTGTTGCAACACAACCAGATACTACGGATACTAAAGAAGCTTTAAAAGCTGCTTTTGAAAAAATGGAAAAAGCTGTTGAAGATAAAATTAACAAAGACGACAGCATTAAAGCAGAAGATAAGGCGAAAGCTATCGAAGAAGCAAAAGCTGAAATCGGTAAGGAAGACATCTTAAAGGCTATCGAAAATGGTGATTTAGATGCTGAAGATGTTGCAAAAGAGTTAGAAGATGACTTTAATAAAGCCGGTGTGACTAATCCAACTGTACAACCAGCTCCAGGTGCTGAGTTGGTTCGTAATGAATCAGGTGAAGTTACAGAAGCTAAGCCAGTTAATGGTGGAATTGATGCTGATACTCAGGATAAAATCAACAAGCGTTTGGATGAAGAAAAGACAGATGCTAAGGATGCTGGTGAACGTGTAGAAGCTGCGAAAAATGATGTTGAAGAAGCAAAAGCTATTGTAGAAGCAGCAAAAGCAGCGAAAGAAAAAGCTCAAAAAGAACTTGATAGCTATGCTGACGCTGATGGTGAACAAGCAGACCAATACAGAGAAGCAGCTCAAAAGGATCTTGATGCTGCAGATAAAGCTCTAGAAGCAGCTCAAGCAGAACTTAAAGCGCGTGAAGCAGACTTGAAAGCTGAAGAAGCTAAATTGGATACAACAATTGAAGCTCTTCAAAACAAGGTCGCTGATTTGGAAAAAGAAGTTTCTAAATTAGAAGATAATCTTAAAGATGCGGAAGCAAATGGTTCTGAAGATTATATTAAAGAAGGGCTTCAGAAAGAATTAGATGCTAAAAGAGCAGAATTGGAGAAAGCTGAAGCGGATTTAGAAGCAGCTCTTAAAGGTTTGGAACCAGAAGCTTCTAATGGAGACGCTGAAATTCTTGACAAACCAGCATATACAGAACCTCAAACAGAGCCTCAAAAAGAATCAAACAAGACTCCAGACAGACCTGCAAAACCAGCTCCAGAATTCCCAATCCCAGCTAAGGTTGGAACACCAGGAAATCCAGCTCCAGCTGCTGAAACTCCTGCTCCAGTGTCAGAAACGCCAGCAGGCCCATCTGCTGATGCTCCAGCGGCACCAGCACCTGGAACAAATAGTCCAGCTTCAGAAGCTCCATCAGCCCCAGCCTCTGCAACTCCAGCTGTAGCAGGAACTAGCCAAGATAATACTTATCAAGCCCCAGCTACAAAAGCTGAAGATAAGAAAGAACTTCCAAATACTGGTGGTAAAGATAATGTTGCGGTTGCATTCTTAGGATTCTTAGGATTACTTCTTGGATTCCTTCCGTTTGTGAAACGTAAAAACTAAATCATATGATGGTATAGATTTTAAGTAATTAAATCAAAGCAGGAGAGAAATCTCCTGTTTTTTTGTTTAAACTAGAGTTTTTATGAAGATTTAGGATATTTGAATTAAATTCAAAATTATAATTTACTATAGAAAATGAAAAGAATGAAAAGAAAGAAGAAAGAAAGCTAGTAAAATATGCTTTATTTTCTTGGGAATTTTACATATTTTTGAAATATAACATATCAATAACAAAGGATATATAATATAACTTACCCCTTGATTTCACTCAAAAAAAGGTTTATAATGTACATAAATATGATTCTTAAAAAGAGGTACACAGGATGAACAAAAAGAAAATGATTTTAACTAGCTTAGCAAGTGTGGCTGTTTTGGGGGCAGCTTTTGTTGCATCTCAACCGTCAGTCGTGAAAGCTGCAGAGGAGCCTAATACAACTTCTGCTCAACCAGCTGGAAAAACTGGAGCTCCTGCAACTCCTAAATCCGAAGTTACAAGTCCAGAAATTAAACAAGCTGAAGCTGACGCTAAAAAAGCTGAAGAAAAAGTTGCTGAAGCTCAAGCAAAAGTAGATACAACTACTACTGCAGCTGATGAAGCAACTACTAAGCTTGAAGCAGAGAAAAAAGAAGCAGCAGATGCTGATGCTGAAAAAACTAAAGCTGAAGAAGCTAAAAAAACTGCAGACGATGAATTAGCTGCTGCTAAAGAAAAAGCCGCTGAAGCTGACGCTAAAGCTAAAGAAGAAGCTAAAAAAGAAGAAGACGCTAAGAAAGAAGAAGCAGACTCTAAAGATGCTTTAACTGAAGCTTTGAAACAACTTCCTGATAACGAATTGCTCGACAAAAAAGCAAAAGAAGAATTGTTGAAGGCTGTAGAATCTGGTGAATTAAAAGCTGGTGATGTTCTTAAAGAATTAGCAGATGATAACGAAAAAGCTGAAGCTAATAAAGAAACTGAGAAAAAATTAAGAAATAAAGACCAAGCTACTACTGCTGATGCTGGTGCAACTCAAGCTAACCCTTCAACTAAAGATCAATTACCAGCAGACATTAAAGCTGGAATTGACAAAGCTGAAAAAGCTGATGCTGCTCGTCCTGCATCAGAAAAACTTCAAGATAAAGCTGATGATTTAGGTGAAAATGTTGATGAGCTTAAAAAAGAAGCGGATGCATTAAAAGCTGAAGAAGATAAAAAAGCTGATACATTAACTAAGAGAGATGAAACTCTACAAAAAACTAAAAAGGCTCTTGAAACAGCAAAAGCAAATGGTTCATCTGAAGAAATTGTTAAAATTTTAGAAGATGTTGCTAAAAAAGCAGAAGCGGCTCGTGATGCTGCACAAAATGACTTTGATCAAGCTGCTTCAGATACTAAAGTTGTTGCTGACGAACTAAACAAACTTACTGATGAGTACAACAAAACTCTAGAAGAAGTAAAAGCTGCTAAAGAAAAAGAAGCTAACGAGCCAGCTAAACCAGTAGAAGAAGAACCAGCTAAACCAGCAGAGAAAACAGAAGCTGAAAAAGCTGCTGAAGCTAAAGCAGAAGCGGATGCTAAAGTTGCTGAATTGCAGAAAAAAGCAGACGAAGCTAAAACAAAAGCAGATGAAGCTACAGCTAAAGCTACTAAAGAAGCTGAAGATGTAACAGCTGCTCAAACTAAAAAAGATGAAGCCGATAAAGCTAAAGCTGACGCAGAAGCTGAATTAGCTAAAGCTAAAGAAGAAGCTGAAAAAGCAAAAGCTAAAGTTGAAGAACTTAAAAAAGAAGAAAAAGATAACTTAGAAGCTCTTAAAGCTGCTTTAGAGCAACTTGAAAAAGATGCAGAAGCTGAAATTAACAAAAATGCTAAAATCACTGACAAAGCTAAAGCTATCGAAGAAGCTAAAGCTGCAATTGGTAAAGACGCCTTACTAAAAGCTATAGAAGATGGTGTTATCACTGCTACACAAGCTGCTAAAGAATTAGAAGATCAAAATACGACTGCTGAAGCTACTAAAGATCAAGATCCTCAAGCAGACGAAATCGGTGCTACAAAACAAGAAGGTAAACCTTTATCTGAGCTTCCAGCTGCTGATAAAGAAAAATTAGATGCTGCTTACAACAAAGAAGCTTCTAAACCAATCGTTAAAAAACTTACAGATATTGCTGATGATTTAGCTGAAAAAATCGAAAAATTAACTAAGGTAGCTGATAAAGATAAAGCAGATGCTACTGAAAAAGCTAAAGTAGTTGAAGAAAAAAATAAAGCATTAGAACAACAAAAAGAAACTTTAGAAAAAGCTAAAACAGCTCTTGAAACAGCTAATAAAAATAATGCTGATCAAGATGTTAAGGATAAATTACAAGATGCTGTTACTAAATTAGAAGCTGCTGTTGCTACTGCTAAGACTGCTGCTGATGAAGCTCAAGCTAAATTCGACGAAGTTAACGAAGTAGTAAAAGCATACAAATCTGCAATCGATGAACTAACTGACGATTACAACGCAACTTTAGGTTATATCGAAAACTTAAAAGAAGTACCTAAAGGTGAAGAACCTAAAGACTTCAGTGGTGGAGTAAATGATGATGAAGCTACTACTGCTGAAGAAAAACCTGAGTTCAACGGTAGTGTAAATGCTGCTGAAGCTGCTACTGCTGAAGAAAAACCTGAGTTCAATGGCGGAGTAAACGCTGCTGAAGCTGCAGTAAATGAAGTTCCAGAGTTCAATGGTGGTGTAAATGATGATAATGCTCCAACTGAGCCATCTAAACCAGAAGGTGAAGCTCCAGCTGAGCAACCAAAAACAGAAGTTCCAGATATTAAATCTGAAATCAAACGTCTTGAAAAAGAAGTTGAAAAACTCGAATCTGACGTGAAAGATGCAGAAAATAGTGCTGAAGATTATTTTGTAGAAGGATTGAAAGGTGAATTAGATAAAGCTAAAGCAGAGTTAGAAAAATTTAAAGCTGCTTGGTTAAATCTTGTGCATGACAAACCTGAGTTTGATCTATCAAAATTAACTGAAGGTAAATTACCTGAATCGAATAAAGAAAATTCAGCGCCATCAAGACCTGAAAAACCAACTCCTGAATTTCCAATCCCAGCTAAAGTTGGAACACCTGGAAATCCACCGCGTGAAAATTCTGATGCTACAGCTGTAAATGAACCTGCACTTGTACCAAAAACACCATCAGCTCCTGGAACAGATGCTTCAGCTACACCAACAGCTGAGACACCATCAACTCCTGCGGTTGCACCAACTGTAGCAGGTACTAGCCAAGATAACACTTATCAAGCCCCAGCTGCAAAAGCAGATGATAAGAAAGAACTTCCAAATACTGGTGGAAAAGATAATGTTGCAATTGCATCATTAGGATTCCTAGGATTACTCCTTGGTGCCCTTCCATTTGTAAAACGTAAAAACTAATTAGTAGAAAATATAAAAGAGAAGGATTTATGACCTTCTCTTTTTGTGATATGGACTATAGTGAGAGTTCTGTTGAAAAGAAGAAAAAAGTGAACAAAACGGTGTTTCAGTTTTGTTCACTTTTATGTTATTCTATAAACTTACAATAGTGCCTCAAATTCAGCGACAGTCATACCCAATTGCTGACTGGCAACCTCGGAAGTTAGAAGACCTTGGTGGACTAGATTTACTAAACCTACTTTTAATCCCTCTTCGATACCCTCAGCACGACCACGCTCTAAACCTTTTTCTTCAGCTTGTTCCAAGGCATAGTCATGTGCTAACAAGGCTTGTTCTTCGCGCATACGTAGTTGACTAAACATTTTCCTGTCCTCCTCGGACCAGCTTTTATAGTCTAGCAGTTGGTCTGCTTGGCTGATAGCTCGCTCGGGTTGTTGGGTAAAGGGTTTGTTCCCGAAAAACTCCAACCACGGTTTGCGAAGCTTGTCTTTGCTGGTTTCTCTATATTTTTTTAATTCCAAGAATGCCATTACTTGTGATGATCTTATAATAGTGCCTCAAATTCAGCGACGGTCATGCCCAACTGCTGGCTGGCAACCTCGGAAGTCAGGAGACCTTGACGAACCATGTCTAAGAAGGCAAAAAGTTTCCCTTCTTCCCTTCCTTCAACTTTTCCACGCTCTAAACCTTTTTCTTCAGCTTGTTCCAAGGCATAGTCCTGTGCTAACAAGGCTTGTTCTTCGCGTCTACGCTGTTCACTAAACATTTTCCTATCCTCCTCGGACCAGCTTTTGTAGTCCAGCAGTTGGTCTGCTTGGCTGATAGCTCGCTCGGGTTGTTGGGTAAAGGGTTTGTTCCCGAAAAACTCCAACCACGGTTTGCGAACCTTGTCTTTGCTGGTTTCTCTGTATTTTTTTAATTCCAAGAATGCCATCTTGACTAGATGGTTTTCTTGTCCATTGTTTGTAATTGTTAAAGCCTCACCTGTCGTGTCCTCGCGCATACTAAAGCTATGAAAAGCCAAGTCATCTTGGAAATAATTGCTATTCACGATTGCAATGGCATAAACGGGGGCGATGTGTTTGTAACTTTGATGTGTATCACCTTCTCGTTGACGAATTTTTTCGAGATTTTGATTGACCTGACTGCATAAGTAAGCCCACAAACGATTAATGAAAAAATTCTGATGATGCACTTGGATTTCGATAATAACCTGCGTGCCATTGTCTAACTCTGCCAAAACATCTATACTGGTATAGAAATCCTGCGCTGAGTACGGCAGGGAAGGCAAGACGTGAATGTTACTTCCCTCCAAAATCGTCACATTTTTTGCTGGTAAATCCAGCATATCGCGAATAAATTGACAAGTGATTTCTGGATTGCTAAAGATTTTCTTAGCAACCAAATCATTGGTTGGGCTGATGCCCGGATGGCGTAATGCCATATTCTTTCTCCTTTCATTATAGCACATTTTCAAATCTAGGTTTACTAGCTTCACTGGCTCTATCTATTTATTCGGAAAAAGTATGAAAAATATTGGGTATGGCTCTTCCCAATGGTATTTTTTGGTGCTTTCCTTTATAATGGGTGTATGGATAAGAAAAAATTATTATTGATTGATGGGTCTTCTGTTGCTTTTCGGGCGTTTTTTGCGCTCTATCAGCAGTTGGACCGTTTTAAGAATGCGGCTGGTTTGCATACCAATGCGATTTATGGCTTCCAGTTGATGTTGAGCCATTTGTTGGAGCGGGTTGAGCCGAGTCATATTTTGGTGGCCTTTGATGCGGGGAAGACGACCTTCCGTACAGAGATGTATGCGGACTATAAGGGTGGTCGAGCTAAGACTCCTGATGAGTTTCGTGAGCAATTTCCCTTCATTCGTGAGTTGCTAGATCATATGGGGATTCGTCACTATGAGTTGGCTCAGTATGAGGCGGATGACATTATTGGGACACTAGATAAGCTAGCAGAGCAGGATGGTTTTGATATTACCATTGTCAGTGGAGACAAGGACTTGATTCAGCTGACGGATGAGCATACAGTAGTTGAGATTTCCAAGAAAGGTGTGGCTGAGTTTGAGGCCTTTACGCCAGAATATCTCATGGAAAAGATGGGCATTACACCGACGCAGTTTATCGATCTCAAGGCGCTCATGGGTGATAAGTCGGATAATATCCCTGGAGTAACCAAAATTGGTGAAAAGACGGGTATCAAGCTCTTGTTGGAGCATGGTTCGCTTGAGGGGATTTATGAAAATATTGATGGGATGAAGGCTTCCAAGATGAAGGAAAATCTCATCAATGATAAGGAACAGGCCTTTTTGTCAAAAACATTAGCGACCATTGACACCAAGGCACCGATTGAGATTGGTTTGGAGGATTTGGTCTATAGTGGTCCAGATGTGGAAAATCTTGGGAAATTCTACGATGAGATGGGCTTCAAACAGCTCAAGCAGGCTTTAAATGTGTCGTCAGCTGATGTGGCTGAGAGTTTGAACTTTACTATCGTTGACCAAATTAGTCAAGATATGCTGAGTGAAGAGTCTATCTTCCATTTTGAGCTTTTTGGTGAGAATTACCATACGGATGATTTGGTTGGATTTGCCTGGTCTTGTGGAGATAAGCTCTATGCCACAGACAAGCTTGAGCTGTTGCAAGAGCCGATTTTCAAGGCCTTTTTAGAAAAAACACCTCTGAGAGTTTATGACTTTAAGAAGGCTAAAGTTCTCTTGCATCGTTTTGGTGTGGATTTGCAGGCGCCTGCTTTTGATAGCCGTTTGGCTAAATACCTCCTTTCGACTGTGGAGGACAATGAAATTGCGACCATTGCTAGTCTTTATGGTCAGACTTATTTGGTTGATGATGAGACTTTCTATGGTAAGGGAGTCAAGAAGGCCATTCCTGAACGTGAGAAATTCTTGGAACACTTGGCTCGTAAGATTGCAGTTTTGGTTGAAACAGAGCCTGTTTTACTTGAAAAACTCAGTGAAAATGGACAATTAGAGCTTCTTTATGATATAGAGCAACCTCTAGCCTTTGTCCTTGCCAAGATGGAAATTGCAGGGATTACGGTTAAGAAAGAGACTTTGTGTGAGATGCAGGCTGAAAATGAGCTTGTCATTGAAAAACTGACTCAGGAGATTTATGAACTGGCTGGTGAGGAGTTTAATATCAACTCGCCTAAGCAGTTGGGCGTCCTTCTCTTTGAAAAATTGGGGTTACCTTTAGAATACACTAAGAAAACTAAGACTGGATACTCGACAGCGGTGGATGTCTTGGAGCGCCTGGCTCCTATTGCTCCGATTGTTAAGAAAATTCTTGACTACCGTCAGATTGCTAAGATTCAATCTACTTATGTAATTGGCTTGCAGGACTGGATTTTGGCTGATGGAAAGATTCACACGCGTTATGTGCAGGATTTGACCCAGACTGGGCGTCTGTCTAGTGTGGATCCAAACTTGCAAAATATCCCTGTTCGCTTGGAACAAGGTCGTCTCATTCGTAAGGCTTTTGTGCCTGAGTGGGAGGATAGTGTTCTGCTCAGCTCGGACTATTCACAGATTGAATTGCGCGTTTTGGCGCATATCTCTAAGGATGAGCACTTGATTAAGGCCTTCCAAGAGGGGGCAGATATCCATACTTCGACAGCCATGCGGGTCTTTGGCATTGAGCGTCCTGAGGATGTGACTGCAAACGACCGTCGCAATGCCAAGGCTGTCAACTTTGGAGTGGTTTATGGAATTTCAGACTTTGGCTTGTCTAATAATTTGGGCATTAGCCGTAAGGAAGCCAAAGCCTATATTGACACCTACTTTGAACGCTTCCCAGGTATTAAAAACTACATGGATGAAGTGGTGCGTGAGGCGCGTGATAAGGGCTATGTGGAGACCCTCTTTAAGCGTCGCCGTGAGTTGCCAGATATCAATTCGCGCAACTTCAACATTCGTGGTTTTGCGGAGCGGACGGCTATTAATTCACCTATCCAGGGCTCAGCAGCAGATATTCTCAAGATTGCTATGATCCAGCTAGACAAAGCTCTAGTTGAGGGTGGTTATCAGACTAAGATGCTTCTGCAAGTGCACGATGAAATCGTCCTTGAAGTTCCTAAATCGGAACTAGCAGAGATGAAAAAATTGGTCAAACAAACAATGGAAGAAGCCATTCAACTCAGTGTTCCCCTCATCGCAGATGAAAATGAAGGGGCAACATGGTACGAGGCTAAATAAAAAGGGGGCTAGTCCTCCTTTTTGTAGTAGAATTATGCAAGCCTTTTCAAAATATGCTATACTGATGAAAAAGGAGGATTTCTATGAGTCAAGAATTTATCAATCCAAGTGATGGCGTGATTCGTCAGTATCTCGCAACGAGTAAAACCCTTGCTGTGGTGGGCTTGTCAGACCGTGAAGAAACAACTAGCAATCGAGTGACCAAGGAAATGCAGGCTCGGGGTTATAAAATTATCCCAGTCAATCCCAAGGCGGCAGGTGGTGAAATCTTGGGTGAAAAGGCCTATGCTAGCCTAGCAGAGATTCCTTTTCCTGTAGATATTGTCAATGTTTACCGGCGCAGTGAGTTTTTGCCAGATGTGGCGCGTGATTTTCTCAAAGCTGATGCCAAGATTTTTTGGGCACAGCTAGGACTTGAAAGTCTAGAGGCGGAAGAAATCTTGCGTGCTGGTGGATGCGATGACATCGTGATGAATCGTTGCATCAAGAGAGAACATACACGCTTGATTGAGGAAGCATAAGAAAAAGGTAGCTGGTGGGCTACCTTTTGTGTTATACTCAATGAAAATCAAAGAGCAAACTAGCCGCAGGCTGCTCAAAACACTATTTTGAGGTTGCAGATAGAACTGACGAAGTCAGCTCAAAACACTGTTTTGAGGTTGTGGATAGAACTGACGAAGTCAGTAACCATACCTACGGCAAGGCGACGTTGACGTGGTTTGAAGAGATTTTCGAAGAGGATTAGAAAATGCCGATAAGGGTCTGCATACCAAGACTGGTGAGGATGATGGCAATCCAGCAGATGGCCCCGAGAACAATGGATTTTCCACTGGATTTGATCATAGCTAGCAGATTGGTTTTGAGTCCTATAGCACTCATGGCCATGATAATGAGAAATTTGGAGAGTTGTTTGAGAGGGGTAAAGAAACTACTGGATACACCGAGAGAGGTCAGTAGGGTGGTTAGGAGAGATGCAAGGATAAAGTAAAGGATAAAAAGTGGGAAGACTTTTTTCAGTTGTAAGCCTTGCTTATTTTTTTGCTCGCGACTTTGCCAGTAGGAGAGAAAGAGAGTGATGGGGATGATAGCAAGAGTACGTGTGAGTTTGACAATGGTTGCCGATTCGAGGGTATTGGTCTGGTAGAGACTATCCCAGGCGCTAGCTGTGGCGGTTACAGAGGAAGTATCATTGACTGCAGTTCCTGCAAAGAGGGCGAAGCCGTCATTGGATAGATGAAGCCAGGTTCCTAGGGTTGGAAAGATGAGCGCAGCCAAGACATTGAAGAAAAAGATAACGGAGATGGCTTGGGCGACTTCCTTTTCCTTGGCATGGATAACGGGCGCTGTCGCTGCAATGGCAGAGCCACCACAGATAGAAGAACCTACTCCAATCAAGGTAGCCAGTTTTGTGTCCAGTGCAAAGAAGCGCTGGAAGAGGTAGGCAACAATCAAGGCTATTGAAATGGTGGACAGGATGACAGGGAGTGAAGATTGTCCGACTGCGAAGACTTGCGAGATATTGAGACAAAAACCAAGCAAGATAACGGCATACTGGAGCAATTTTTTAGAACTAAAGGTCAATCCCGCATCCAGTTGTTTATAAGAAGAGAGAAAGGGATGTAGGAGCATGCCTATGAAAATCGCAAAAACGGGCGCGCCAATAACAGGGAAAAATCCGCCCAGATACCAAGCAAGTAGTGAAATCAGAAGGCAGGCCAAGATACCTGCTCCATTTTTTGATAGAAATGACATAAAAACCTCCAAATAGAATATGTTACCATTATAGACCTGTAAACAGGAAAAGTAAAATAGAAAGTGGAAAGCTATTCTCTAATGTATTTTTGCGGTCGGGGGGCTTTTGTAGTATAATAGAGATACGTTTTGAAAGTAGGAGGTATCTATGGACTTAACTAAGCGCTTTAATAAACAGTTAGATAAGATTCAAGTTTCGTTGATTCGTCAGTTTGACCAGGCTATTTCTGAGATTCCTGGGGTCTTGCGTTTGACCTTGGGGGAACCTGACTTTACAACGCCAAATCATGTCAAGGAGGCGGCCAAGCGAGCGATTGACCAGAACCAATCCTACTATACAGGGATGAGTGGTCTGCTGACTCTACGTCAGGCAGCCAGTGACTTTGTTAAGGAAAAGTACCAACTGGACTATGCTCCTGAGAATGAAATCTTGGTTACAATTGGTGCGACAGAGGCTTTATCTGCTACTTTGACAGCTATTTTGGAAGAGGGAGACAAGGTACTCTTGCCAGCTCCTGCTTATCCAGGCTATGAACCGATTGTCAATCTAGTTGGGGCAGAGATTGTTGAGATTGATACAACTGAAAATGGGTTTGTCTTGACTCCTGAGATGTTGGAAAAGGCTATTTTGGAGCAGGGAGACAAGCTCAAGGCGGTTATTCTCAACTATCCAGCCAATCCGACAGGAATTACCTATAGTCGGGAGCAGTTGGAAGCCTTGGCAGCTGTTTTACGCAAGTATGAGATTTTCGTGGTCTGTGATGAGGTTTATTCAGAATTGACCTACACAGGGCAAGCCCATGTATCTTTGGGAACTATGTTGAGAGATCAGGCTATTATTATCAATGGTTTGTCGAAATCGCACGCTATGACAGGTTGGCGTTTGGGTCTGATTTTCGCTCCTGCGGTCTTTACAGCCCAGTTGATCAAGAGTCACCAATACTTGGTCACTGCCGCAAACACTATGGCTCAACACGCTGCGGTAGAAGCCCTGACGGCGGGTAAAAACGATGCGGATCCTATGAAGAAGGAATACATCCAGCGTCGTGATTATATTATCGAGAAAATGACTGCTCTTGGTTTTGAGATTATCAAACCAGACGGGGCTTTCTATATCTTTGCTAAGATTCCAGACGGCTACAATCAAGATTCCTTTGCCTTTCTCAAGGATTTTGCTCAGAAGAAGGCCGTTGCGTTTATCCCTGGTGCCGCCTTTGGACGTTACGGGGAAGGCTATGTTCGCCTATCTTATGCAGCCAGCATGGAGATTATCAAAGAAGCCATGAAACGACTTGAGGAGTACATGAGAGAAGCATGATTCAGTCTATCACGAGTCAAGGCTTGGTGCTCTACAATCGTAACTTTCGGGAGGATGATAAGCTAGTCAAGATTTTTACAGAGCAGGC
Source organism: Streptococcus mitis (assembly GCF_946190285.1). Taxonomy (GTDB): domain Bacteria; phylum Bacillota; class Bacilli; order Lactobacillales; family Streptococcaceae; genus Streptococcus; species Streptococcus mitis_CP. The sequence continues at coordinate 26,293 of NZ_CAMHZX010000005.1, forward strand.
TGGCAAGCGCATGTTTTTCGTCAAACATGCTGGTCAGTCCAAATTGGCTCCTGTTATTCAACCCTTGGTGCTGGCACGATTTCTCTTGCGAATCAATGATGACGGGCTCAGTTACATTGAGGACTATCATGAGGTCATGACCTTTCCCAAGATTAATAGTGATCTCTTTGTCATGGCCTATGCGACCTATGTGGCGGCTCTTGCAGATGCTAGTTTGCAAGATAATCAGCAGGATGCTCCCTTGTTTGCTTTTTTGCAAAAGACTTTGGAGTTGATGGAAGCTGGTTTGGATTATCAGGTTTTGACCAATATTTTTGAAATTCAAATCTTGACCCGATTTGGAATCAGCCTCAATTTTAATGAGTGTGCCTTTTGTCATCGGGTTGGTCAGGCTTTTGACTTTTCTTTCAAATATGGAGCCTGTCTTTGCCCAGACCATTATCATGAGGATGAGAGACGTTGCCATCTCAATCCCAATATCCCTTATTTGCTCAATCAGTTTCAAGCCATTGATTTTGAGACCTTGGAGACTATTTCGCTCAAGCCCGAAATCAAGCAAGAGTTACGCCAATTTATGGATCAACTCTACGAAGAGTACGTTGGGATTCACCTAAAATCAAAGAAATTTATTGATTCCCTAGCAGACTGGGGACAATTACTAAAAGAGGAAAAGAAATGAAAAAAATCGCAGTAGATGCCATGGGGGGCGATTACGCACCTCAGGCCATCGTTGAGGGTGTCAATCAAGCCCTAGCTGACTTTTCAGATATCGAGGTTCAACTCTACGGAGATGAAGCTAAAATCAAGCAATATCTGACAGCGACAGAGCGCGTCAGCATTATCCATACGGATGAGAAGATTGATTCAGACGATGAACCTACGAGAGCTATTCGGAAGAAGAAAAATGCCAGTATGGTATTGGCAGCCAAGGCTGTCAAAGATGGAGAGGCAGATGCTGTTCTTTCCGCAGGCAATACAGGTGCTTTGTTGGCGGCAGGATTCTTCATTGTGGGTCGTATTAAGAATATCGATCGACCAGGACTCATGTCTACCTTGCCGACTGTAGATGGAAAAGGTTTTGACATGCTAGACCTCGGTGCTAATGCAGAAAATACAGCCCAGCACCTCCATCAATACGCGGTTTTAGGCTCCTTCTATGCTAAAAATGTTCGTGGAATTGCGCAACCACGTGTTGGCTTGCTCAATAACGGAACAGAGAGTAGTAAGGGCGATCCGCTTCGTAAGGAAACTTACGAATTACTAGCAGCTGATGAAAGTTTGAACTTTATCGGAAATGTGGAAGCGCGTGATTTGATGAATGGCGTTGCGGATGTTGTCGTGGCAGATGGTTTCACGGGAAACGCTGTGCTCAAGTCCATTGAAGGGACAGCCATGGGAATCATGGGCTTGCTCAAGACTGCTATTACAGGTGGAGGTCTTCGAGCGAAACTAGGTGCCCTTCTTCTTAAGGATAGCCTCAGAGGTTTGAAAAAACAGCTCAACTATTCTGATGTTGGTGGAGCGGTCTTGTTTGGTGTCAAGGCACCAGTTGTCAAGACCCATGGCTCAAGCGATGCCAAGGCTGTCTATAGTACGATTCGCCAGATTCGTACCATGCTAGAAACAGACGTAGTTGCCCAGACTGCGCGTGAATTTTCAGGAGAATAAAAGAGATGACAGAAAAAGAAATTTTTGACCGTATTGTGACCATTATCCAAGAGCGACAGGGAGAGGACTTTGTCGTGACAGAATCCTTGAGTCTGAAAGACGATTTGGATGCTGACTCAGTTGACTTGATGGAGTTTATCTTGACACTGGAAGATGAATTTAATATCGAAATCAGCGATGAGGAAATTGACCAACTCCAAAGTGTAGGAGATGTGGTTAAGATTATTCAAGGAAAATAAAGATAAGAAGTTCCAAGGCATTTGCTTTGGAATTTTTCTTTGGTTCAAGTGACCGTTTAGGAACAGATTTAGTCTTTCTAGGGACAGGAGAGATATAAAAACAAATAAAGGATATAATGGAGTCAGAAAAATCAATCTCCAAAAAGGAGCTAAGAAATGAAGATCAAATGAAAATATCAATTGATTTCTGCTAGAACAAAAATGTTAATATAGTCACAATTTTAATTGACTTTCCTTTTTTACAGGACTATAATGTAGATATAAAAAAGGATTTATTTTATAGTTGGGGGAAGGTGATGGCTATGTACTTTTGATAAACTAGTCTCTATCTTATATTCTTGGAAATGTTAGGAGGTCTTATGGTTCAGGTTTATGAACCTGACATCTATTTTGACTTCGTTTCTATTGGATTTTCTTACTTCGGATTTATCTATTTTAGGAGGAAATAGCTATGAAAAAATCTAAACTACTTACACTTGGTTTGCTTGCAGGTGCTGGTCTACTTTTGTCTATCAATCAAGCACAGGCTGCAGATACTTGGGTTAAAAATGGCGCTGACTGGAATCTTTCACAAGATGGCAGTCTCGCTAAAAACAAATGGGTGCAAAATGCTGGCTCTTGGTACCACTTTGACGGTTCTGGTAAAATGCAGACAGGCTGGCTCAAAGATGGGAATACATGGTATTCGCTCGCAGACAGTGGCGCTATGCGTACTGGCTGGTACAAGGAAGGTAACACCTGGTACTCACTTGCAAATAGTGGTGCTATGCGTACAGGTTGGTACAAAGAAGGGTCTACATGGTATTACCTCAAAGACAGTGGCGCTATGGCAACAGGATGGGCGACTGCAAATGGTCAATGGTCTTACTTTGAAAAATCAGGTGCTATGGTAGCAGATAGAGCTGTTCCAGCAAGCGATGGGGAAAGTTATGTCATTGGTAAGGATGGTTATATGTTAACCAAACTCCCTAGTCAGGTTGAACAAGATCCTTTTGATGATACAGTTATTACAGATATCGTTACTTTGTCTGATGGCTATGACTATCACCTTGTTCATAAGAAAGATGGAGTTGTTATCGAAAAGAATGCCTGGTATATCAAACCTATTGTTGAACGTTTTTCTTATCAAAAGATTGGCGATATAAAAGTAAATACTTTAGATGCAATTACTGATAATAAAAAACCAGGGGAAGAAATTGATCCTAAAGCTGTCATAAAGAATTTCCAAAACTTACCAAATAAGTATTACTTTGGAGCAGATGGACGTAAGGTTGCGAATCTACCAGAATTTACTACTCACTTCCCTATTCAAAAAGTTGGGTCTGAACTTTATCTTAAAAACTCAAGTCCAGTTATTAGTCTAGACACATCTGGATTGACAATTAATGACAATAAACTTTATCTAAGAGCTGCCAATGATTATAATGGTAAACTTGTAACTGGATATTTCATAATGTTTATGGACGGATTATTATCTAAAGATCACCATATTTTGGGCTATGCAGATGAATCTGGTGAAATCGTGAAGATGAAAGTTTTGCCTAATGATTTCCGTGATTATATTGAAAAAGGAATTTCCGGTTTTTATGGAGAAACTGTTCGATACGACAGTTCAACAGGAAATGTTTCTGTTGTGAAATAAGACGTCTGACAGAGTAAAACGAAAAAGCGAACAGCTTTGTATACTAGGAAGTCATGTTCGCTTTTATTCATAAAGTAATAGTTACTGTTTGGTCTCTGTTTCAAAAAAATCTGCTTGATAATAATCACTAACTTCTCTTTTCATTTCTTCTAGTAATCGACTTTCATCTGTTGATTCGAGTAAGGATAATCCTTTATTAATCATAGTATGATCTTCATTAACAATTCCCAGACGTACTTGAGCTACACCTAATAAATCGTATCGTTTCAATATTTTTGCTAAATCAAGGCATTCTTGAATTAAGCATAGACAGTCATCTTTCTTCCCTGCTTCAAGGTACATTCGTGTCATATTGGCTAGAATGGAGTAATGAATACTTTGAATTGGACGATAATCTGTGTATTTATTTAGAGATTTTACAAGTCTTTGACGTAGCATTTCTAGTGAATCAACAGGGAAATGGAAAATGATCATCACTAATAACCGTAAATCTGAGAGAAACCACTGATCTCTTTTTTCCAATTCTTTCCATAACTCTTCAGCCAAGGCTTGGGCTTTATCGGAAAACTGATTTTCAATCACTTCTATAAAAATGGTTAATTCTTTTACAGCATGTTCTATTGGGATATCATTCTGCACTTCATCTAGATAAATTTGACATTTTGATAGCAGTGTCTTCATTTCTTCTAGATTAGGTGAAGAAATGACTTGATAATATTCTGAAAATAATTTCTTACGAGAATCCATTTGGTAATGTTGACAAATATAATGAAATTCATCGAAACTCATATCAATTTGCCTCAAAAGTAATTCCATAGTATCATACCTAGGAGTAGAGTGATTATTTTCAAACTTCGACAAGTTAGAATGAGTAATGTAGTCACCACAGACCTCATTTTGTGTGATCCCTTTTGACTTACGAATGTATTTATAAACTGAACCAATATCCCACCGCATATTTTTGCCTCCAAAAATGTTCCAAAAGTAGAAGTTTTAAGAAAATATTTATATTTAGTATATCATAAAGGTGTGGGGTGGGCAATGATGATAGAAAGAAGGTGTTGGTTGACTCTTAAGGATTATTAGGAGTTATGTAGAATGTTTATGATGGAAAAATATCTTTTTATAACTATTCAATAAAGGAGGAAATGGCTATGAAAAAATCTAAACTACTCACTCTTGGTTTACTTGCAGGTGCTGGTATGCTTTTGTCTATCAACCAAGCAAAGGCTGCAGATACTTGGGTAAAAAATGGTGCTGACTGGAATCTTTCACAAGATGGCAGTCTCGCTAAAAACAAATGGGTACAAAATGCTGGTTATTGGTACCACTTTGACGGTTCTGGTAAAATGCAGACAGGCTGGCTCAAAGACGGTAACACATGGTATTCCCTAGCAGATAGTGGCGCTATGCGTACTGGCTGGTACAAGGAAGGCAATACATGGTATTCACTAGCAGATAGTGGTGCTATGCGCACAGGTTGGTACAAAGAAGGGTCTACATGGTATTACCTCAAAGACAGTGGCGCTATGGCAACAGGATGGGCAACTGCCAATGGTCAATGGTCTTACTTTGAAAAATCAGGTGCAATGGTCGCAGACAGAGCTGTTCCAGCCAGTGATGGGGAAAGTTATGTCATTGGCAAGGATGGTTATCTGTTAACCAAACTTCCAAGTCAGGTTGAACAAACTCAAGCGGATGATACAATTATCACAAATATTGTTACTTTATCTGATGGGTATGATTATCATCTTATTTATACAAAAGATGGAGTCATTGTTGAAAAAAATGCTTGGTACATAAAACCTGAATTTAAGAAGTTTTCTGATAAATATGGAGATAAAGTTTCCAATACGATGTTGGCTTTAGTAGATAATACGGAAGAAGGACAAGAAATTAATCCTAAAGCTGTCGTGAAAAATTTCCAAAACTTACCAAACAGGTATTACTTTGGGGCAGATGGTCGTCGCGTAACAAATTTACCAGAAATGACCACCTATTCAGAGATTAAAAAAGTTGGAAATGATGTCTATCTAGAAAATCCGGGTGCACGACTTCTTCTTGGAGCTACCAGCTTCACAATCAATAATAATAAACTATACTATTTAGATGGTGCTAATGGCAAACTCAAAACAGGTTATTTTGCATTGATTGATGATAGACCAAGCTATCATCACTATCATATTCTTGTTTATGCAGACCAATCTGGTGAAATTCTTAAAATGAAACGATTGCCAACAGGAATTTCAGATTATCTTAATAAAGAAATTGACGGTTTCTACGGTCAAACTGTTAAAATCGATAGTAAGACAGGAAATGTTTCTGTTGTGAAATAAGACGTCTGACAGAGTAAAACGAAAAATCGAACAGCTTTGTATACTAGTAAGTCATGTTCATTTCGTTATAGAATAGGAGGAAATGGCTATGAAAAAATCTAAACTACTCACACTTGGTTTGCTTGCAGGTGCTGGTCTGCTTTTGTCAATCAATCAAGCACAAGCTGCAGATACTTGGGTTAAAAATGGTGCTGACTGGAATCTTTCTCAAGATGGCAGTCTCGCTAAAAATAAATGGGTACAAAACGCTGGTTCTTGGTATCACTTCGATGGTTCTGGTAAAATGCAGACAGGCTGGCTCAAAGATGGCAACACTTGGTATTCACTAGAAGATAGTGGGGCTATGCGTACTGGATGGTACAAGGAAGGCAATACCTGGTACTCACTAGCAGATAGTGGAGCTATGCGCACTGGTTGGTACAAAGAAGGATCTACATGGTACTATCTTCGCTTTAGTGGTTCTATGCAGACAGGTTGGGAGTGCATAGATAATAATTGGTATTATTTCGAACAATCAGGTGCAATGGCCTCTGATAGAGTTGTAAATTCTAGTGATGGGACAGGCTATATTCTCAGCAAGGATGGCCATATGTTCACTTTACAAAATAGCCCTTATAAACATGGTGACATTGTTCGTTTAGGCGATGGATATGAATATCTGATTAAAGCAAAATTTGACGGAAATAACTTTACTGATGTTATCGTGGATAAAAACACTTGGTATATTAAACCTGAGTTCAAGAAGTTTTCCGACAAATACGGGGATGAGGTTGCAAATACAACCTTAGCTTTAGTAGATAATAAAGAAGAAGGACAAGAAATTGATCCTAAAGCTGTCATTCGTAATTTCCAAAATCTACCAGGTCGATATTACTTTGGAGCAGATGGTCGTAGAGTATTACCACTTCCAGAGATGACAACTAGATCAGAAATCAAAAAAGTTGGCAATGATCTTTATCTAGAAGACCCAGGTGTACGACTTCGATTGGATAACTTCACAATCAATAACAATAAACTATACTATTTAGATAATGGACAAGGTAAGCTCAAAACAGGTTACTTTGTACTGATTGATGATGGTATGGCTACAACCCACTATCACTTACTTGTATATGCAGACCAATCTGGAGAAGTTCTTAAGATGAAACGCTTGCCATCAAGATTTTCAGATTATTTTGACAAAGAAATCGATGGTTTCTATGGTCAAAAAATTAAGATTACACAGCCAAATAAGTATGAATATTACAAGGTTCTTGTGGTAAAATAAATAGATAAGCAATCTTCACAACGAATATAAAAAATAAAACGTGCAAATCATTTTCAAGAGGCTTTAGATTTCTTGTATTTTAAAAGAAACTAAAGCCTTTTGTGGATGTATTGTTTTTCAGAAAGTATGAAAAACTAGAGAGTTGTATCGGGGAGATAAATATTATTTCGCTTAAATAAATTAGGAGTCGTTTTATTCTATGATTATTTTAGAATTCTTAGTTTCTGTGCTATATATTCTGTTGGTAGTCGTTTCAACCATGGTGCCTACTATTTATTTGGGTGCTCAAATTTCCCCAGAATTTTATAAAAAACGTTATTGGATACTTATATTTTTAATTAGTTTATCTGCTCGTCAAACATTTGGAGAATTATTTCATATAGGAGTTCTTCTCTTCTTTTACTGTATTTTTTTATTAGTATTGCACAAGGGAAAAGGGGAATCTCTTTTTCTTTCTCTGTATCTTTTTCTCTTCTTTCAAAGTATTCGTTATTTATTTTTGACAATTTGGATTCGTGTATTATCTGGTGAGCATTGTTGTTTCGTAGATTCGTTTTCTACTTTATATATATCTATATTTGATTTATTATCAATCTTTCTATGTTGTAAAATTATGAAGCGTTGGTCTTTGGATTTGGATTTATTCTTTTCAGATACTTTTAAAACCCACTATCGTAAGAGTTTTTTCATTATCCTACCTCTGACTGGATTTAGGATATTCTCTTCGTTCATGACCAATAGAAATAGTTCTTTTTACGTTCGCTTTGACACGACCATTTCTCTCCTGATTTTCATTCTCTTTTTCTCCTGGCTCTTTTATATCAGACACTTAGAGCAGGTTTATCGTGATGAGCAGACCATTCAGAGACAGGAAGATGAGAATCGTTCCTTGCAAGGGATGGTGGATAAGCTGGGTCATCTCTATGATGAAGTTCGAGGTTTCCGTCATGATTTTGCAGGGATTGTCGCCAGCATGGAGCCTGCCATAGCGAATCAAGACATGGCTGAGGTGTCTACCATTTATCAAGATGTCTTTCTAAAGACAAATGAAAAGCTGAGGAAAGCGGACTACACAGCCTTTAATCTTCACAATATCCATGACATAGCCATTCGCAATACCTTGGCAAAAGCCATGATTGTGGCAGATAAGCAAGGAATTCATTTTAGTTTGGAGACGGTGGGAGTCGTAGAAGAACTAGCATTGCCGATGTTGGAGGCTATCCGTATCCTCTCTATCCTCACGACAAATGCCTTAGAGGCAGCCAGTGAGGCTGAAAATCCGCAGATTCGAGTTGCTTTGTTGGCAGGTGATAGGAGTGTTCGTTTTATCATTGAAAACACTCGTAAGAAAGAAGAACTGAATCCCAGCATTCTTAGTCAAAAGGGTTATTCGACCAAGGGTAACCACAGTGGACTGGGCTTGGCAACCTTGGAGGATATGGTTTTTCATTATGATTTGAACTTAGATACCCAGCTAGGAGAGACGACTTTTAGACAAGATTTAGAATTGCCATTTAAGGATGAGAAACGAGGGGGAGAGGAATGAGAATTTTAGTTTTGGAAGACGATAGAGTCCAGCAAGGACGGATAGAGCAGACCTTACTAGACATCGGTCGCTCTCGCAATTTGAGATTGGGAATTGATATTGCCAAAAACTATGGGGATGTTGAAAAGTATTCTCAGTATTTTGACCATTACCAGCTCTATTTATTAGATTTAGAGATTGATGGAGAGCGTGATTGGATAGTATGATTTTGACTTTTATTAAGGAAACTCTATTTGCTTTATTGTTGATAGTCTCCATTATAGTTCCTCCAATCTATCTAGGTTACCAAATTACACCGGAATTTCGTAAAAAGAGATACATAGTCTATTTACTAATGATGCAAGCAATAGCTGGTAAAACTTTTTTTGAAATTATGTATTTGGAAGTTTTAATCTTTTTTTACCTTATTTTCTATATGAAAGGGAAGAAAAAGGGGGAGTCTTTATTTCTTTCGCTCTATCTTTTTAGTTTTTATCAGAGTATTCGCTATTTATTGGTATTGTTCTATATTCGGATGTTAGATATAGATATGCTATCAGAAGTAGGTAATGGGATTGTTAATTCTTCTTTTTCTCTACTAGCTCTTGTACTGACAGTAGTTATGATGAAGCGTTGGTCTTTGGATTTGGATTTATTTTTTTCAGGTGCTTTCAAAACCCACTATCATAAGAGTTTTTTCATTATCCTACCTCTGACTGTGTTTAGGATATTCTCTTCGTTCATGACAAATAGAAATAGTTCTTTCTACGTTCGTTTTGACACGACCATTTCTCTCCTGATTTTCATTCTCTTTTTCTCTTGGCTCTTTTACGTCAAGCATTTAGAGCAGGTTTATCGTGATGAGCAGACCATTCAGAGACAGGAAGATGAAAATCGTTCCTTGCAAGGAATGGTGGATAAGCTAGGTCATCTCTATGATGAGGTTCGAGGTTTCCGTCATGATTTTGCAGGGATTGTCGCCAGTATGGAGCCTGCTATAGCTAATCAAGATATGACTGAGGTTTCTACCATTTATCAAGATGTCTTTCTGAAGACCAATGAAAAGCTGAGAAAGGCGGACTACACGGCCTTTAATCTTCATAATATCCATGATATAGCCATTCGTAATACCTTGGCAAAAGCCATGATTGTGGCAGATAAGCAGGGAATTCATTTTAGTTTGGAGACGGTGGGGGTTGTCGAAGAGCTGGCTTTGCCGATGTTGGAGGCTATCCGTATCCTCTCTATCCTCACGACAAATGCCTTAGAAGCAGCCAGTGAGTCTGAAAATCCGCAGATTCGAGTTGCTTTGTTGGCAGGTGATAGGAGTGTTCGTTTTATCATTGAAAACACTCGTAAGAAAGAAGAACTGAATCCCAGCATTCTTAGTCAAAAGGGTTATTCGACCAAGGGTAACCACAGTGGACTGGGCTTGGCAACCTTGGAGGATATGGTTTTTCATTATGATTTGAACTTAGATACCCAGCTAGGAGAGACGACTTTTAGACAAGATTTAGAATTGCCATTTAAGGATGAGAAACGAGGGGGAGAGGAATGAGAATTTTAGTTTTGGAAGACGATAGAGTCCAGCAAGGACGGATAGAGCAGACCTTACTAGACATCGGTCGCTCTCGCAATTTGAGATTGGGAATTGATATTGCCAAAAACTATGGGGATGTTGAAAAGTATTCTCAGTATTTTGACCATTACCAGCTCTATTTATTAGATTTAGAGATTGATGGAGAGCGTGAACGGGGCTTTCAAGTTGCTCAACAGGTTCGGGAGCGGGATCCCTTTACAAGTATTGTCTTTGTGTCCACACACTCGGAGGCTTTGCCTCTAGCTTTTCGCTATCACTTGTCTGCCTTGGATTTTATTTCCAAGGATCAGCCAGAGGAAGATTATCGTCATCAGTTGGAGCGCTGTCTGGACTATGTACTGGCAGTGGACAAGAGGGAAAATATGCGTCTCTTTACCTATAGTTTTGAGGGAAGACGTGGCTTTACTCTGCCCTACCATGAGATTTTAGCCTTTGAAACCTCAGTGGAATCCCATCGTATCAAGGTCTATTATGCCAATCATTCTATCAAGACCATTTACGGCAGTCTCAAGGATATCGCTACTAAGGCTGAAAAAGATTACTTTGTCTATGCCAATCGCAATACTTTAGTCAGTTTACAGGCTATTGAAGAGATGACTGCCACAGAAGTGACCTTGTTAGAAGGCTTGCATTTCCCCGTATCACGAACGGCCAGAAGAACCCTTAAAAAACACCTCAATGTCTAATATCTGTTAGACTTGGATGAGTTTATCAATAAGAATGTCGGAAAAATTTCTGATATTCTTATTTTTTTGGATTCTTTCTCGAATAGATAGGTAAGAGGAAAAAGAAAGGAGTCTGGTTTATGTATCTACCAATCTTGTATCCGTGGTTCATTAAATTATTTTTTAAATAAATTTAATTTAGTTGTACATTTTCGAATTTTTTTTCGAATAGATAAGCAAGAGGAAAAAGAAAGGAATAAAATAATGAAAGAACATTACTATGGATTTGTTGAGCTAACTTCGGAAGAATTGACCGATATTCAAGGTGGAGAAAATTGGGCGAAGACCCTTGCACATTGGTACATTGGATTTCGTAGAGGTTTAGGTTTTTAGGAGGATAAGCGATGAATGAAATGACTAACGAGTATACTATTGAAGTACTAAAGGAAAGCGACTTAGCTTTGCTGGTGGGTGGTAGCAAGGAAAGTTATCAACGGGGTCTAATTACAGGTCTATTGATACGCGGTGTATTTATTGGAACCCCATTTTTTAGAAGATAAGATTTAGAGAGTAAAGTTTATCTACAACAATGAATGGCATATATGAAAAATGAAACACAAATAACTACCTTCTTCAATCGTTAATAATCAAAAAAGGAGAATAAGATGGAACAAATTAAAAATATGGAAGATAGTTTTCATGTAATGAGTCATGAGGAATTGGCCGATGTAGAAGGAGGCTTGTTGTTTGGTCTGGTAGTAGTTGGAGGAGTCGCAATTGCAGGAACATTTTATTGGGTGCGGTAGATGGTGCTTCAGGAGTACATGCTAAGCGTCGTGGACGTTAACAGGGAAGGAAGAGCGCCAATGGAACGCATAATAGAAAGTTGGATTACTAGGGTAGAGAATTTTTACAGTTTGCAGTCAATTCCTGTAAAAGTATTAATTTTCATAGTTGGAGTAGTTGGGATTTATGCTTTAGGGACATTAATTTTAGGTCCTATTTATTGGGCAGGCCAGAAGTTTGGCGAAACAATTTACAATTATTTGTTTTAATAAAAAATTCGAATAGATAAGTAAAAGGGAAAAAGAAAGGAGCCTAGCTCATGTTTATATCAATGTTCTACCCATGGCTCACTGAGTTATTTTTTAAATAAAATTTAATTTAGTTGTACATTTTCGAAATTTTTTTCGAATAGATAAGTAAGAGGAAAAGGAAAGGAGTTTGCTTCATGTATTTACCAATTTTCTATTCATGGTATATTAAATTATTTTTTAAATAAAATTTAATTTGGTTGTACGTTTTCGAATTCTTTTTCGAATAAATAAGTAAGAAGAAAAGGAAGGAGATTAGAAATGATTATTTAAGTTATTTATCCAACTTGGCTATTTAAGTGGCTTAGAGGATAAACATTAAACATATAAAAATATATATAAATTGAGGAGAAAAAGATGACAAATTTTGACAAAATGGAACAGAACTTTGCAGCTCTTACAGAAGAAGAGTTGGTGAATGTGGATGGGGGAATTGCTTGGGAGGTAGTCTCTTTGGGTATTGCGATTGGCTGGGGGATTTACCAAGCTGGTGAAGCTGCTGGTAAAACATTCTACTATATTACTCATCCATAGTATTTGATAAATATGAGCAAGAAAACATTTTGGATTATACTACTCGTTATTACAATTGTGGTGACTGCCGTTGGTTTAGGATTGTCTGCATATAATTATTATGTTTTTGATAGACCTTTTTTCAATAGTACTACTAAAGGACTGTTATCTGCATTTGTTATGAGTGTATTGATGATTATTATTGGTGTATTAAAAGAAAACTAATTTTTATTATTAAAATGGAGGTTAAATATGTCAAATTTACAAACTATTGAACAAAATTATACTACGTTAAGTGATATTGAATTACAAGAAGTTGATGGTGGAGGAGTGTTACTTTTGGTTGGTGGTGGTATTTTGGCTGTCGGACTATTAGCTTGGGGTGCGTATAATGGTTATCAGTCGGCATCACGAGGTGGATAAAAAGATGGTAGATTGTTTTTTAGTAAATAGGAGTCTACCATGAAACAATTCTTATTAGGTTTTGCTGAGGGTTATTTTACCGTATCGCTCATAATCTACATCACAACGTATTTGATTTTGAGAAATCCAATCAATACCCTATTTTATCCAGAAATTTACCCTGTTTTATTTGGGCTCTTTTATCTAGGATATAAGGTCAATAAAAAGCGAGTAGAGTAAACAGTTAAGAATGACTTGTTAGTCTGCGCTGAAAATAGCTAGGTTAGAATCTAAGAATGCATCACATTGGAGTTTAATATGAAATTCGTTAAATCAGTATTGAAAGTTTGGCCTGAAATAATGGTATTACTTAGTTCGATGTCCTATATAATCATCAGATTAGTAGCTGATATGAATAAAGTATCTTTACCTACTTGGTTTGATAATCTTAATATACCCACGATTGCATTATTTATGATGGTATTCATTCTTTTATATAGAAGTAAACAAAAAAAGAATAGGTAAATTTGAAGCAGTAGACGTTCTATAGGGAATAGGTGTCTTATAGTAACGAATCAAAAAAAGGAGTAACTATGAATCGTAATTTAGAACGGTGTTATCTATTCTGACTATGAATAGATTATACCAGAGGTGGCTTAGAAATAGCAGGGACATTAAAAATTGAAGTAACTTTAAATAGGATGTCGTAAATGTTGCTATCAATGATTTATTTGTCCCAAGCTTGCCTAGGGGGACAGTAAAACATCAATTTCCTTTCATACCATATTTTTAGTAGGTAGGACGTTTGTTCTGCCTATTTTTTATCCAAAAAGTGCATTTGGGAGGTAGATAGGCGCATTTGGGAAGGAAGTCCAGTTTTTGTTTGGGGATTGGGGTAAGATAGTTGTTATCAGATGAGTTTAGGAAAAGGAGATGAATATGAAATTTGGGAAACGTCACTATCGTCCGCAGGTGGATCAGATGGACTGCGGTGTAGCTTCATTGGCTATGGTTTTTGGCTACTATGGTAGCTACTATTCTTTGGCTCACTTGCGAGAATTGGCCAAGACGACCATGGATGGGACTACGGCCTTGGGCTTGGTCAAGGTGGCAGAGGAGATTGGTTTTGAGACGCGAGCCATTAAGGCGGATATGACGCTCTTTGGCTTACCAGATTTGACCTTTCCTTTTGTTGCCCATGTGCTTAAGGAAGGAAAATTGCTCCACTACTATGTGGTGACTGGGCAGGATAAGGATAGCATTCATATTGCCGATCCAGATCCTGGGGTGAAATTGATCAAACTGCCACGTGAGCGTTTTGCGGAAGAATGGACAGGAGTGACTCTGTTTATGGCACCTAGTCCAGACTACAAGCCTCATAAGGATCAAAAGAATGGCCTGCTCTCTTTTATCCCTATATTAGTGAAGCAGCGTGGCTTGATTGCCAATATCGTTTTGGCAACACTCTTGGTCACCTTGATTAACATTGTGGGTTCTTATTATCTGCAGTCTATCATTGATACCTATGTGCCAGATCAGATGCGTTCGACGCTTGGGATTATTTCTATTGGGCTGGTTATCGTCTATATTCTCCAGCAGATCTTGTCTTATGCTCAAGAGTATCTCTTGCTTGTTTTGGGGCAACGCTTGTCGATTGATGTGATTTTGTCCTATATCAAGCATGTTTTTCACCTGCCTATGTCCTTTTTTGCGACACGTCGGACAGGGGAAATCGTGTCTCGTTTTACAGATGCTAACAGTATCATTGATGCGCTGGCTTCGACCATTCTTTCGATTTTCCTAGATGTGTCAACGGTTGTCATTATTTCCCTTGTTTTATTTTCACAAAATACCAATCTCTTTTTCATGACTTTATTGGCACTTCCTATCTATACAGTGATTATCTTTGCTTTTATGAAGCCGTTTGAAAAGATGAATCGGGACACCATGGAAGCCAATGCGGTTCTGTCTTCTTCTATCATCGAGGACATCAACGGTATTGAGACTATCAAGTCTTTGACCAGTGAAAGTCAACGTTATCAAAAGATTGACAAGGAATTTGTGGATTATCTGAAAAAATCCTTTACCTATAGTCGGGCAGAGAGTCAGCAAAAGGCTCTGAAAAAAATTGCCCATCTCTTGCTCAATGTCGGAATTCTCTGGATGGGGGCTGTTCTGGTTATGGATGGCAAGATGAGTTTGGGGCAGTTGATTACCTATAATACCTTGCTTGTTTACTTTACTAATCCTTTGGAAAATATCATCAATCTGCAAACCAAGCTTCAGACAGCGCAGGTTGCCAATAACCGTCTGAATGAGGTTTATCTGGTAGCTTCTGAGTTTGAGGAGAAGAAAACAGTTGAGGATCTGAGCTTGATGAAGGGAGAGATGACCTTCAAGCAGGTTTCCTACAAGTATGGCTATGGTCGAGATGTCTTGTCGGATATCAATTTGACTATTTCGCAGGGTTCTAAGGTGGCTTTTGTGGGAATTTCAGGGTCAGGTAAGACGACCTTGGCCAAGATGATGGTTAATTTTTACGATCCAAGTCAGGGAGAGATTAGTCTGGGTGGTGTCAATCTCAATCAGATTGATAAAAAGGCTCTGCGTCAGTATATCAACTATCTGCCTCAACAACCCTATGTCTTTAACGGAACGATTTTGGACAATCTTCTTTTGGGAGCCAAGGAGGGGACGACTCAAGAGGATATCTTACGGGCGGTCGAATTGGCAGAGATTCGGGAGGACATTGAGCGCATGCCACTGAATTATCAGACAGAGTTGACTTCGGATGGGGCAGGGATCTCAGGTGGTCAACGTCAGAGAATTGCTCTGGCGCGTGCTCTCTTGACAGATGCACCGGTCTTGATTTTGGACGAGGCGACCAGCAGTTTGGATATTCTGACAGAGAAGCGAATTGTCGATAATCTTATGGCTTTAGACAAGACCTTGATTTTCATCGCCCACCGCTTGACCATTGCTGAGCGGACAGAGAAGGTTGTTGTCTTGGATCAGGGCAAGATTGTTGAAGAAGGAAATCATGCTGATTTGCTTGCACAGGGTGGTTTTTACGCCCATTTGGTCAATAGCTAGAAAGAGGAGAGGATGAAACCAGAATTTTTAGAAAGTGCGGAGTTTTATAATCGTCGTTACCATAATTTTTCCAGTCGGGTGATTGTCCCCATGTTCCTTCTGCTCGTGTTTTTGCTTGGATTTGCAACTCTTGCAGAGAAGGAGATGAGTATGTCTACTAGAGCTACTGTCGAGCCTAGTCGTATCCTTGCAAATATCCAGTCAACTAGCAACAATCGTATGCTTGTCAATCATTTGGAAGAAAATAAGCTGGTTAAAAAGGGAGAACTGTTAGTTCAATATCAGGAAGGGGCAGAGGGTGTCCAAGCGGAGTCTTATGCCAGTCAGTTGGACATGCTCAAGGATCAAAAAAAGCAATTGGAGTATTTGCAGAAGAGCTTGCAAGAAGGGGAGAACCACTTTCCAGAGGAGGATAAGTTTGGCTACCAAGCCACCTTTCGCGACTACATCAGTCAAGCAGGCAGTCTTAGGGCTAGTACATCGCAACAAAATGAGACCATCGCGTCCCAGAACGCAGCAGCTAGTCAGACTCAAGCCGAAATCGGGAACCTCATCAGTCAAACAGAGGCTAAAATTCGCGATTACCAGACAGCTAAGTCAGCTATTGAAACAGGCGCTTCCTTGGCCAGTCAGAATCTAGCCTACTCTCTCTATCAGTCCTACAAGTCTCAGGGCGAGGAAAATCCCCAAGCAAAATCTCAGGCTGTTGCGCAGGTTGAAGCGCAGCTCTCTCAGTTAGAATCCAGTCTTGCTACTTACCGTATTCAGTATGCAGGTTCGGGTGCCCAACAAGCCTATGCGTCAGGCTTAAGCAGTCAATTGGAGTCTCTCAAATCCCAACACTTGGCAAAAGTTGGTCAGGAATTGACCCTTCTAGACCAGAAAATCTTGGAGGTGGAGTCAGGTAAGAAGGTACAGGGAAATCTTTTAGACAAGGGGAAAATTACGGCGAGTGAGGATGGGGTGCTTCATCTTAATCCTGAGACCAGTGATTCTACCATGGTTGCAGAGGGGGCTCTACTAGCCCAACTCTATCCATCTTTGGAAAGAGAAGGGAAAGCCAAACTAACAGCTTATCTTAGTTCAAAAGATGTAGCAAGGATCAAGGTCGGTGATTCTGTTCGCTATACGACGACTCATGATGCCAAGAATCAACTTTTCCTAGATTCTACTATTACAAGTATTGATACGACAGCTACTAAGACTGAGAAAGGGAATTTCTTTAAAATCGAGGCGGAGACTAATCTAACTTCTGAGCAGGCTGAAAAACTTCGATATGGGGTGGAAGGTCGTCTGCAGATGATTACGGGCAAGAAAAGTTACCTACGTTATTATTTGGATCAATTTTTGAACAAAGAGTAATGTTCGTGTTTTTAGAGTTAAATGATTTTAAAACTGTGAGAAATCTTTTTCTTGCGGTTTTTTCTTTATGATTTTTGAGGTTACTACGTTATTTATTCGGTTAAATTCTTGTAATTTTAGGTTTTTTATGGTAGAATGTGCTCAAGTAATACGAAAGGCGAACTTTAAAATGTCAAAACAATTGATCTATTCGGGAAAAGCTAAAGATATCTATACAACTGAGGATGAAAATCTTATTATTTCAACTTACAAGGACCAGGCGACTGCTTTCAATGGTGTCAAGAAGGAGCAGATTGCAGGTAAGGGAGTGTTGAATAATCAGATTTCATCTTTTATTTTTGAGAAATTAAATGCGGCTGGTGTGGCGACTCACTTTGTGGAGAAACTTTCAGATACGGAACAACTCAATAAAAAGGTGGAAATCATTCCTTTGGAAGTCGTGCTTCGCAACTACACGGCTGGTTCCTTTTCAAAACGTTTTGGTGTGGATGAGGGAATCGCCTTGGAGATTCCGATTGTCGAATTTTACTATAAAAATGATGATTTGGATGATCCATTCATCAATGATGAGCATGTGAAATTCCTACAGATTGCGGATGACCAGCAGATTTCCTACTTGAAGGAAGAAACTCGTCGAATCAATGAACTTTTGAAAACTTGGTTTGCTGAGATTGGGCTTAAGTTGATTGACTTTAAGCTAGAGTTCGGTTTTGACAAGGATGGCAAGATTATCTTAGCAGATGAATTTTCACCAGATAACTGCCGTTTGTGGGATGCGGATGGCAACCACATGGATAAGGATGTTTTCCGTAGAGGATTGGGAGAGCTAACAGACGTTTACGAGATTGTTTGGGAAAAGTTGCAGGAATTGAAATAACAACCTCAAGGTCGTTGGGGATATTGCAAGAGCTGAAATAAAGGAATAAGGATTGATGGATAAACGTATTTTTGTTGAAAAAAAGGCTGATTTTCAGGTCAAGTCAGAGAGTTTGGTTAGAGAACTCCAGCACAACTTGGGACTGTTAAGCTTGAAAAGTATTCGCATCGTGCAAGTGTATGATGTATTTGACTTGGCAGAGGACCTGTTTGCGTCTGCAGAGAAACACATCTTCTCTGAGCAAGTGACAGACCATGTCTTGGACGAAGCGACTGTGCAGGCAGATCTTGCTAACTATGCTTTCTTTGCCATTGAAAGTCTACCTGGGCAATTTGACCAGCGTGCAGCTTCTTCACAGGAAGCCTTGCTTTTGCTGGGAAGTTCGAGTGACGTGACAGTCAACACAGCCCAACTGTACTTGGTTAATAAAGACATTGATGCGACTGAGTTAGAAGCGGTCAAGAACTACTTGCTCAATCCAGTTGATTCTCGTTTCAAGGACATCAAGACTGGGATTGCCAAGCAGGAATTTTCAGAGTCAGACAAGACCATTCCCAAATTGACTTTCTTTGAAAGCTATAGGGCAGAAGACTTTGCCCGCTACAAGGCTGAGCAAGGGATGGCTATGGAAGTGGATGATTTGCTCTTTATCCAAGACTATTTCAAGTCAATAGGGCGCGTGCCGACGGAAACAGAACTTAAGGTTTTGGACACTTACTGGTCTGACCACTGCCGTCACACGACTTTTGAGACAGAGTTGAAACACATCGACTTTTCAGCTTCTAAATTTCAAAAGCAATTGCAGTCAACCTATGACAAATATATCGCTATGCGCGATGAGTTGGGGCGTTCTGAAAAACCGCAAACCTTGATGGATATGGCGACTATTTTCGGTCGTTATGAGCGTGCTAATGGACGTTTGGATGATATGGAAGTGTCAGATGAAATCAATGCTTGCTCAGTAGAAATCGAAGTGGATGTTGATGGTGTCAAGGAACCTTGGCTCCTCATGTTTAAAAACGAAACCCACAACCACCCAACGGAAATTGAGCCATTTGGTGGAGCGGCTACTTGTATCGGTGGAGCCATTCGTGACCCGTTGTCAGGCCGTTCCTACGTTTACCAAGCCATGCGTATCTCTGGTGCGGGTGATATTACAGCACCAATTTCGGAAACTCGCGCTGGGAAATTGCCACAACAAGTCATTTCTAAAACAGCGGCTCATGGTTATTCTTCATATGGAAATCAAATTGGTCTTGCAACGACTTACGTTCGTGAATATTTCCACCCAGGCTTTGTAGCTAAACGCATGGAGCTTGGTGCCGTTGTCGGTGCTGCTCCTAAGGGAAACGTTGTCCGTGAAAAACCTGAAGCGGGCGATGTGATTATTCTCCTCGGTGGGAAGACTGGACGTGATGGTGTCGGTGGTGCGACAGGGTCTTCTAAGGTTCAAACAGTTGAGTCTATAGAGACTGCTGGAGCTGAGGTTCAAAAAGGGAATGCCATCGAAGAACGTAAGATTCAACGTCTTTTCCGTAATAGGGACGTGACACGTCTTATTAAGAAATCAAATGACTTTGGCGCTGGTGGTGTCTGTGTGGCTATCGGTGAATTGGCAGATGGTCTTGAAATCGACCTTAATAAAGTGCCTCTTAAATACCAAGGCTTGAATGGTACAGAAATTGCCATCTCTGAATCACAAGAACGGATGGCAGTCGTGGTTCGTCCTGAGGACGTAGATGCCTTTGTTGTAGAATGTAACAAAGAGAATATTGACGCTGTTGTGGTTGCGACAGTGACGGAAAAACCAAATCTGGTTATGCACTGGAATGGTGAGACAATCGTGGATTTGGAGCGTCGTTTCCTTGACACCAATGGTGTGCGTGTGGTCGTCGATGCTAAGGTTGTGGACAAGGATGTCAAACTCCCAGAAGAACGCACAACAAGCACTAACACACTTGAAGCAGATACTCTTGAGGTTCTATCTGACTTGAACCACGCTAGTCAAAAAGGCTTGCAAACCATCTTTGACTGCTCTGTTGGTCGTTCAACGGTTAATCACCCACTTGGTGGTCGTTACCAACTCACACCAACTGAGGCATCTGTGCAGAAATTACCAGTTCAACACAGTGTGACTCATACTGCGTCAGTCATGGCTCAAGGATTCAACCCTTATGTGGCAGAATGGTCTCCATACCACGGTGCTGCCTATGCGGTGATCGAAGCAACTGCTCGTTTGGTTGCTGCTGGTGCCAACTGGTCTAAGGCTCGCTTCTCTTACCAAGAGTACTTCGAGCGCATGGACAAACAAGCTGAGCGTTTTGGTCAGCCAGTAGCAGCTCTTCTAGGCTCTATCGAGGCACAAATTCAGCTTGGTTTGCCATCTATCGGTGGTAAGGACTCCATGTCTGGTACTTTTGAAGAATTGACAGTACCGCCAACCTTGGTCGCTTTTGGGGTAACGACAGCGGATAGCCGTAATGTGCTCTCTCCAGAATTTAAAGCTGTTGGGGAAAATATCTACTACATCCCAGGACAGGCCCTCTCAGCAGAGATTGATTTTGACTTGATTAAGTCTAACTTTGCTCAGTTTGAAGACATCCAAGCTGGTCACAAAGTGACATCTGCATCAGCTGTCAAATATGGTGGTGTGGTTGAAAGTTTGGCTCTTGCTACCTTTGGAAATCATATTGGTGCAGAGGTAACCTTGCCTGAACTTGAAAGTTCTTTGACAGCACAATTGGGCGGATTTGTCTTCACATCGCCTGAAGAAATTGCTAGAGTAGAGAAAATCGGTCAAACAAGTGCAGACTTTACACTCCTTGTCAACGGTGTGAAGCTAGATGGACACAAACTTGACAATGCCTTCCAAGGAAAACTGGAAGAAGTCTACCCAACAGAATTTGCCCAAGCCAAAGAACTAGCTGAAGTACCAGCTGTGGCATCAGATGTTGTGATTAAAGCCAAAGAAAAGGTTGAAAAACCGGTGGTTTATATCCCAGTCTTCCCAGGCACCAACTCAGAATATGACTCAGCCAAGGCATTTGAGAAAGAAGGTGCAGAGGTCAACTTGGTGCCATTCGTGACCTTGAATGAAGAAGCTATTGTCAAGTCTGTTGAAACCATGGTTGACAACATCGGCAAGGCTAACATTCTCTTCTTTGCAGGTGGTTTCTCAGCTGCGGACGAGCCAGATGGTTCAGCCAAGTTCATTGTCAATATTCTGCTCAATGAAAAAGTCCGTGTGGCTATTGATAGCTTTATCGCTCGTGGTGGCTTGATTATCGGTATCTGTAATGGATTCCAGGCTTTGGTCAAATCAGGTCTTCTTCCATACGGGAACTTCGAAGATGCCAGCAGTACTAGTCCAACCCTCTTCTACAATGATGCCAACCAGCACGTGGCCAAGATGGTGGAAACTCGGATTGCCAATACCAACTCGCCATGGTTAGCTGGAGTGCAAGTGGGAGATATCCACGCCATTCCTGTTTCGCACGGGGAAGGGAAGTTTGTCGTGACGGCTGAGGAATTCGCTGAACTCCGTGACAATGGACAAATTTTCAGCCAATATGTTGACTTTGATGGAAAACCAAGTATGGATTCTAAGTACAATCCGAATGGTTCTGTCCATGCCATCGAAGGAATTACCAGCAAGAACGGCCAAATCATCGGTAAGATGGGACACTCAGAACGTTATGAAGACGGTCTTTTCCAAAACATCCCAGGAAATAAAGACCAGCACCTGTTCGCGTCAGCGGTTAAATACTTTACTGGAAAATAAGACTTGCAGATGTTCTAATAGATAGTATCAGTAATGTAAAAGTCATGTAGATTCAGCTCTTGGTGCTACACAAATAAAAATTAGGTATATAAAATGACATACGAAGTAAAATCTCTTAATGAAGAATGTGGTGTTTTCGGTATCTGGGGACATCCAGATGCTGCTAAATTGACCTATTTTGGTCTCCATAGTCTTCAGCACCGTGGTCAGGAGGGGGCAGGAATCCTCTCCAATGACCAAGGGAAACTAAAGCGGCATCGCGATATGGGTCTTCTATCAGAAGTCTTCAGAAATCCAGCTAATTTGGATAAATTGACGGGAACTGGTGCGATTGGGCATGTGCGTTATGCGACTGCTGGCGAAGCTTCTGTAGATAACATCCAGCCCTTCCTCTTCCGTTTTCACGATATGCAGTTTGGTTTGGCTCATAATGGAAATCTGACCAATGCAGCCTCTCTCAAGAAAGAATTGGAAGATAGAGGAGCGATTTTCAGCGCGACTTCGGACTCAGAAATCTTGGCTCACCTCATTCGTCGCAGTCACAATCCGAACTTGATGGGCAAAATCAAGGAAGCGCTCAGCCTTGTCAAAGGTGGTTTTGCCTATATCTTGCTGTTTGAGGACAAGTTGATTGCGGCTCTTGACCCTAATGGTTTCCGTCCACTTTCTATCGGGAAAATGGCCAACGGAGCGGTGGTGGTTTCCTCTGAAACTTGTGCTTTTGAAGTCATTGGTGCAGAGTGGATTCGTGATTTGAAGCCAGGTGAGATTGTGATCATTGATGACAAGGGCATCCAGTATGATAGCTATACAGATGATACTCAGTTAGCAATCTGTTCTATGGAGTATATCTATTTTGCCCGCCCTGATTCTAATATCCACGGTGTCAATGTCCATACGGCTCGCAAACGTATGGGGGCTCAATTGGCGCGTGAATTCAAGCATGAGGCGGATATCGTGGTCGGTGTGCCCAATTCTTCCCTCAGCGCGGCTATGGGATTTGCGGAAGAGTCCGGGCTACCAAATGAAATGGGCCTTATCAAGAACCAATACACGCAACGGACCTTTATTCAACCGACTCAAGAATTGCGGGAGCAAGGGGTGCGGATGAAATTGTCTGCAGTTTCTGGTGTTGTCAAAGGCAAGCGTGTGGTTATGATTGATGACTCTATTGTACGTGGAACAACCTCTCGTCGTATCGTTCAGCTCTTGAAAGAAGCGGGTGCAACTGAGGTTCACGTTGCTATTGGTAGTCCAGCGCTAGCTTATCCATGTTTCTACGGGATTGATATCCAGACACGTCAGGAGCTGATTGCGGCTAATCATACGGTCGAAGAAACTCGCCAAATCATTGGTGCGGACAGTCTGACCTATCTTTCTATTGAGGGGTTGATTGATTCAATTGGTATTGAAACGGATGCGCCAAATGGTGGTCTCTGTGTCGCTTATTTTGATGGTGATTACCCAACGCCTCTCTACGACTATGAAGAAGACTATCGTAGAAGTTTGGAAGAAAAGACCAGTTTTTATAAATAGACAATAGATCCTCCATTAAAGAAAAGGAATATAAAAATGACAAATAAAAATGCTTATGCTTCACGTCTCACTACTGACTAAAAGCTAAAGCATTTGTCAGTAGACGCTTTGTCCTATAGGATCAAAGCTAGAGCCCTGACTAGTATTTTTAGATAAAATAATTGTTTATCTAAAAATACGTCGCAATCTTCTCAAAGAAAAGGAATAAATAAATGACAAAAAATGCTTATGCCCAGTCGGGTGTAGATGTTGAAGCGGGTTATGAAGTTGTTGAACGGATTAAAAAGCACGTAGCTCGTACGGAGCGTGCAGGTGTCTTGGGAGCTCTTGGTGGCTTTGGTGGTATGTTTGACCTTTCAAAGGCTGGGGTTAAAGAACCCGTCTTGATTTCAGGGACTGACGGTGTCGGAACCAAGCTCATGCTGGCCATCAAGTACGACAAGCACGATACCATCGGTCAGGACTGTGTGGCCATGTGTGTCAATGATATCATCGCTGCAGGTGCGGAGCCCCTCTATTTCCTCGACTATGTGGCGACAGGGAAGAATGAACCAGCTAAGCTAGAGCAAGTCGTTGCTGGTGTGGCAGAAGGTTGTGTGCAGGCAGGCGCTGCCCTCATCGGTGGGGAAACGGCTGAAATGCCTGGCATGTACGGCGAAGATGACTATGACTTGGCTGGTTTTGCGGTCGGTGTGGCTGAAAAATCTCAAATCATTGACGGTTCAAAGGTGGCAGAAGGAGATGTTCTTCTCGGACTTGCTTCAAGTGGGATTCATTCTAATGGTTACTCTCTCGTCCGTCGTGTCTTTGCGGATTACACAGGTGAGGAAGTCCTACCAGAATTGGAAGGCAAGCAACTCAAGGACGTTCTTCTTGAGCCAACTCGTATCTATGTCAAGGCTGTTTTACCACTTATCAAGGAAGAGTTGGTCAACGGCATTGCCCACATCACTGGTGGTGGCTTTATCGAAAATGTCCCTCGTATGTTTGCAGCTGACTTGGCTGCTGAGATTGAAGAAGACAAGGTTCCAGTTTTACCGATTTTCAAAGCCCTTGAAAAATACGGTCAGATCAAACACGAAGAAATGTTTGAAATCTTCAATATGGGTGTGGGACTTATGCTAGCAGTTAGCCCTGAAAATGTAAGTCGTGTCAAGGAATTGTTGGATGAACCAGTCTATGAAATTGGTCGCATCGTCAAGAAAGAAAACGAAAGTGTCATCATCAAATGAAAAAAATAGCGGTTTTTGCCTCTGGTAATGGCTCAAATTTTCAGGTGATTGCCGAACAATTTCCAGTGGAGTTTGTCTTTTCAGACCATCGTGACGCCTATGTGCTCGAACGTGCAGACAAGCTCGGCGTTCTGTCCTATGCTTTTGAACTCAAGGTGTTTGAGAGCAAGGCAGACTACGAAGCAGCTATTGTCGAACTCTTGGAAGAGCACCAGATTGACTTGGTTTGTCTAGCAGGCTACATGAAAATTGTTGGGCCTACTTTACTGGCAGCTTATGAAGGCAGGATTATCAACATTCATCCAGCCTACTTGCCAGAATTTCCAGGAGCTCATGGGATTGAAGATGCTTGGAATGCTGGTGTCTCTGAAAGTGGTGTGACCATTCACTGGGTGGACTCAGGTGTGGATACAGGAAAGATCATCAAACAAGTCCGTGTGCCACGGTTAGCTGATGATACCATAGCCAGCTTTGAAGAACGTATTCATGAAGCAGAGTACAAGTTGTATCCAGAGGTTATTAGAGAATTGTTGGACAAGTAAATGAAAAAATGGTTGGAAACACTTGCCTTGATTACCTTGGTAATCATTCTACGTTTACTAGTAAATTTTTTCTTCCCAGAGATTCCCTATTGGGGGAGATTTTTACTGACAGTAATTTTGGGAGTCTTGGTAATTGTCTCCCTATATTTTATGAATCGAAAAATGCGTAGGTAAAGAGTTTAAAAATGAAAGGGAAAAACATGACTAAACGCGCCTTAATCAGCGTCTCAGACAAAGCGGGCATTGTTGAATTTGCCCAAGAACTTAAAAAAACTCGGTTGGGACATTATCTCAACAGGTGGAACCAAGGTTGCCCTTGATAATGCTGGGGTGAGCACCATTGCCATTGATGATTCATATGATATCTTTGATTCAAAATTGGAGTCAGTGATTGTTGAAGACGGCTTCAAACGGAGGTATTTGTAATGTTAGAATCTAAAAAAACAACTCGATATGTATTTTATGTCTATCTGATGTTATTAACTTGGGGAATCTTATTTAAGTTTGAGACCAATCCTGAATTTATAGCATTTTTCTTAGCTCCAAGGTACATCAATTGGATTCCATTTTCAGAACCACTAATAGTAGACGGGAAAATTGTTTTTGCTGAAATGTTATTTAATCTGATTTCCTTTATTCCATTAGGTGTTTGTTTCCCTCTGATAAAAACTAATTTATCTAGTTTAAAAATAATCGGGACAGGTTTCTTGATTAGTTTATTGTTTGAGTGCTTACAGTATATTTTAGCAATAGGTATAACAGATATAACGGATTTGGCTTTAAATACGCTAGGTGTTTGTGTAGGATTACTGATTTATCAAATTTTTATAAGAGTGTTCAAATCACAGACTAGAAAATGGGTCAATATCTTAGGCATGCTTAGCCTTGGTTTTGCTTATCTTGTTTTACTGTTACTGCATTTAATTGGTGTTTAACTAATGATTAAAAAGGAGAATATAATGACTAAACGCGCCTTAATCAGCGTCTCAGACAAAGCGGGTATTGTTGAATTTGCCCAAGAACTTAAAAAACTTGGTTGGGAGATTATCTCGACAGGTGGAACTAAGGTTGCCCTTGATAATGCTGGGGTAGACACCATTGCTATAGATGATGTGACCGGTTTTCCAGAAATGATGGACGGTCGTGTCAAGACCCTTCATCCAAATATCCACGGTGGGCTCCTCGCTCGTCGTGATTTGGATAGTCACCTGGAAGCGGCCAAAGACAATCAAATCGAGCTCATTGACCTTGTAGTGGTCAATCTCTATCCCTTTAAAGAAACGATTCTCAAACCAGATGTGACTTATGCTGATGCGGTGGAGAATATCGATATCGGCGGGCCATCTATGCTTCGTTCAGCAGCGAAGAATCATGCCAGCGTGGCGGTTGTGGTAGACCCTGCTGACTATACAGTGGTTTTGGACGAGTTGTCAGCCAATGGTGAAACGACTTACGAAACGCGTCAACGTTTGGCGGCTAAGGTTTTCCGTCACACAGCAGCTTACGATGCCTTGATTGCAGAATACTTCACAGCTCAAGTGGGTGAAAGTAAGCCAGAAAAACTGACCTTGACTTATGATCTTAAACAAGCTATGCGTTACGGTGAGAACCCTCAACAAGATGCAGACTTCTACCAAAAAGCTTTGCCTACTGACTACTCAATAGCTTCAGCCAAACAACTTAACGGTAAGGAATTGTCCTTTAACAATATTCGTGACGCTGATGCTGCTATCCGTATCATCCGTGATTTCAAAGACCGTCCAACCGTTGTGGCTCTCAAACACATGAACCCATGTGGAATCGGTCAGGCTGATGACATCGAGACTGCTTGGAACTACGCTTATGAGTCTGACCCAGTGTCTATCTTTGGTGGTATCGTTGTTCTTAACCGTGAGGTGGATGCTGCGACAGCTGAGAAGATGCACGGTGTTTTCCTTGAAATCATCATCGCACCAAGTTATACGGATGAAGCGCTAGCTATTTTGACTAATAAAAAGAAAAACTTGCGTATCCTTGCCTTGCCATTTGACGAACAAGATGCTAGTGAAGTGGAAGCAGAATACACAGGTGTGGTTGGTGGACT
The DNA here is from genome assembly GCF_946190285.1 of Streptococcus mitis. GTDB lineage: Bacteria > Bacillota > Bacilli > Lactobacillales > Streptococcaceae > Streptococcus > Streptococcus mitis_CP. Next base: position 53,750 of record NZ_CAMHZX010000005.1, read on the forward strand.
TCTGGTGCAAAACCAAGACGTGATCAAGGAAAGTCCGGCTGACTGGCAAGTGGTGACTAAACGTCAACCAACTGAGACAGAAGCGACAGCACTTGAATTCGCTTGGAAAGCTATTAAATACGTCAAATCAAACGGAATTATCGTGACCAACGACCACATGACACTTGGAGTTGGCCCAGGTCAAACCAACCGTGTGGCTTCAGTCCGTATTGCCATTGACCAAGCTAAAGACCGTCTTGACGGTGCGGTCCTTGCTTCAGATGCCTTCTTCCCATTTGCGGATAACGTGGAAGAAATCGCCAAAGCAGGTATCAAGGCCATCATTCAGCCCGGTGGCTCAGTTCGTGACCAAGAATCTATCGAAGCTGCTGATAAATATGGCTTGACCATGGTCTTCACAGGCGTGAGACATTTTAGACATTAAGAACGTAAAGGAGAGAAAACAGTTTCTTTCCTTTTTTTGTGTAAAAACGCGGAGTGAAATAAGATTAAAACGAACGTTTGTGGTATAATATTAGTAAATAATTCGCAAAAGAGGTTGAGAAATGAAGCTGTTAGTTGTCGGTTCGGGTGGTCGTGAACATGCGATTGCTAAGAAATTGCTTGAGTCAAAAGAGGTAGAAAAGGTTTTTGTTGCTCCTGGGAATGATGGGATGACTCTGGATGGTTTGGAATTGGTAGATATCTCTATTTCCGAACATTCTGAATTGATTGAGTTTGCAAAAACCAACGATATTGCTTGGACCTTTATCGGTCCAGATGACGCCCTTGCAGCTGGTATCGTGGATGATTTCCATGCAGCTGGTCTCAAAGCCTTTGGTCCGACAAGATTGGCAGCTGAGCTGGAGTGGTCCAAGGATTTTGCCAAGGAAATCATGGTTAAATACGGCGTTCCGACAGCAGCCTATGGCACATTCTCAGATTTCGAGGCAGCTAAGGTTTATATCGAGGAGAAAGGCGCTCCAATCGTCGTCAAGGCGGATGGTTTGGCGCTTGGGAAAGGTGTTGTCGTTGCTGAGACAGTCGAGCAAGCAGTCGAAGCAGCTCACGAGATGCTTTTGGACAATAAATTTGGTGACTCAGGTGCGCGTGTGGTTATCGAGGAATTCCTTGAAGGAGAGGAATTTTCACTCTTTGCCTTTGTCAATGGTGACAAGTTCTACATCATGCCAACGGCTCAGGATCACAAACGTGCCTACGATGGCGACAAGGGCCCTAACACAGGTGGCATGGGTGCCTATGCGCCAGTTCCTCACTTGCCACAGAGCGTGGTTGACACAGCGGTCGAGACTATTGTCAAGCCAGTTCTTGAAGGGATGATCAAAGAAGGTCGTCCGTATCTTGGTGTTCTTTACGCGGGGCTTATCTTAACAGCAGATGGACCGAAAGTCATTGAGTTCAACGCTCGTTTCGGAGATCCTGAAACACAGATTATTCTGCCTCGTCTGACCTCCGATTTTGCACAAAATATCACGGATATCCTAGATGGGAAGGAGCCAACTATCACCTGGATGGACAAGGGGGTGACTCTGGGTGTGGTTATCGCATCAAACGGTTACCCGCTAGAATATGAAAAGGGTGTTGAATTGCCAGCCAAGACAGAAGGCGATATTATCACCTATTATGCAGGGGCTAAGTTTGCGGAAAATAGCAGAGCACTGCTATCAAACGGCGGACGTGTCTATATGCTGGTTACCACAGCAGCCACCGTCAAAAAAGCCCAAGACACCATCTACCAAGAACTCTCCCAACAAAAAACAGAAGGCTTCTTTTACCGAACAGATATTGGAAGCAAGGCTATTCGATAAAGATATAAGAAAAAGCGACGAAGTCGCCAAGTACGATAATGGTCGCATAACTTGCGAGCATTAGCGAGCTAATATAGAACAATCACCGCCGTTGTGAAAGAACGATTGGATGACAATCCAATCGTTCAGGGAAATTGGAAGACCTTGGGCTTCCAATTTAGGCATGAGACACCTTTGGTGGCTGCTGCCGTCCCTCACAACTTAAGGTGATTGTTGAAAAAGAGGAAAAAGGAGAAGAAATGAAACCAGTAATTTCCATCATCATGGGCTCCAAATCCGACTGGGCAACCATGCAAAAAACAGCAGAAGTCCTCGACCGCTTCAGCGTTGCTTACGAAAAGAAGGTTGTATCTGCCCACCGCACACCAGACCTCATGTTCAAGCATGCAGAAGAAGCCCGTCGCCGCGGTATTAAGGTTATCATCGCAGGTGCTGGAGGCGCAGCCCACTTGCCAGGAATGGTAGCTGCTAAAACAACCCTTCCAGTCATTGGTGTGCCAGTCAAATCTCGTGCTCTTAGTGGAGTGGATTCACTCTATTCTATCGTTCAGATGCCAGGTGGAGTACCAGTCGCAACCATGGCTATCGGTGAAGCAGGTGCGACCAACGCTGCCCTCTTCGCTCTCCGTCTCCTCTCAGTAGAGGATCAGTCTATCGCGACAGCATTGGCAGATTTTGCAGAAGAGCAAGGAAAAATCGCAGAGGAGTCTACAAATGAGCTCATCTAAAACAATCGGAATTATAGGTGGCGGTCAGCTGGGTCAGATGATGGCGATCTCAGCTATCTACATGGGTCATAAGGTTATCGCGTTGGATCCTGCTGCGGATTGTCCAGCCTCTCGTGTGGCGGAAATCATTGTGGCGCCTTATAACGATGTGGATGCCCTTCGTCAGCTGGCTGAGCGTTGCGATGTCCTAACTTATGAATTTGAGAATGTAGATGCTGACGGTTTGGATGCGGTTATCAAAGAAGGTCAGCTTCCTCAAGGGACAGACCTGCTCCGCATTTCCCAAAATCGCATTTTTGAAAAGGACTTTCTCGCAAACAAGGCTCAAGTCACTGTGGCACCTTACAAGGTTGTGACCTCAAGCCAAGATTTGGCCGAGATTGACCTGTCCAAGAACTATGTCCTTAAGACTGCGACTGGTGGCTATGACGGACATGGTCAAAAGGTCATTCGTTCAGCAGAAGATTTGGAAGAGGCCTATGAACTAGCAGATTCAGCTGACTGTGTCTTGGAAGAATTTGTCAATTTTGACCTTGAAATTTCTGTCATCGTGTCTGGTAATGGCAAGGACGTGACGGTTTTCCCAGTTCAGGAAAATATTCACCGAAACAACATCCTTTCAAAAACTATTGTGCCTGCTCGCATTTCTGAAAGTTTAGCAGCCAAAGCAAAAACCATGGCAGTGCGAATTGCTGAACAGCTTAATTTGTCTGGAACTCTCTGCGTGGAAATGTTTGCGACAGCTGATGATATCATTGTCAATGAGATTGCTCCACGACCACACAACTCTGGGCACTATTCTATCGAAGCCTGCGACTTCTCCCAGTTTGACACCCATATTTTGGGTGTTCTGGGAGCACCATTGCCAGCTATCAAACTGCATGCCCCAGCTGTTATGCTCAATGTCCTAGGCCAGCATGTCGAGGTCGCTGAAAAATATGTCACAGAAAATCCAAGCGCCCACCTCCACATGTATGGTAAAATAGAAGCGAAGCACAACCGCAAGATGGGACATGTGACTTTGTTTAGTGATGTGCCGGATAGTGTGGGAGAGTTCTAGTCATGGCATCAAAACTAAATGTTAGTAATGAATAGGAGATAATATGAGAGGTACTATAAGAAAGCTATCTTCGTATTCATAGGTATAGCAGTTTTTAATTTCAGAAAGGTAATAATATATTGAATTCGTTAAAAAGTTTTATATTTAGTATATTTAATTGGTTCTATCCGTTTGTTGCGTTTGCCTTAACAAATTGTGTTTTAGATTGTCTTCCATCGTATTATACAGGTTATAAGAATGCTTTAGGCGCTATATTATTGAGCATCTTATTGATAATTCCATATATTGTTTTTAGATTGTGCAAATATGTTGGAGTGAAGACTTATAAGAAATATTTTATTTTTGAAAATCTATGGTTGATTTTTTTCACACTTTTTCGTTTAATTTCCTCTTCATTTGAATATATAACTACTGTGTGGGGGATTGCTTTCATTGGAATTTCAATAGTTGACAAAATAATTGAAATCGAGACTGAATAGAATATTTTCGATTAATCAAATGAGATGTAAAAGTTCATACTTTTACAAAAGTTAATAATGCAGTTTTAAAAAAATAACTTTAACAATTAGAAAGGAACAAGGGTTCTCGTATTCACAAAAACTGAATACGGGCTACGGGCTTGGTCAAAAAGATAGTTTTTCCTAGAAGCTGACGCTTCTTCGTCTAAACTCCTATTTTGACTGTGTCCGCTTAACGCCCTTAATATCTTAATTATGATCGAACGTTACTCTCGCCCTGAGATGGCGAACATTTGGAGTGAAGAAAATAAATACCGTGCTTGGCTTGAGGTGGAAATCTTGGCTGACGAGGCATGGGCTGAGTTGGGGGAAATCCCTAAGGAAGATGTAGCTTTGATTCGTGAAAAAGCGGACTTTGACATCGACCGTATTTTGGAGATTGAGCAGGAGACTCGCCATGACGTAGTTGCCTTTACACGTGCGGTTTCTGAGACGCTTGGCGAAGAGCGTAAGTGGGTCCACTATGGTTTGACGTCTACCGACGTGGTGGATACGGCCTATGGTTATCTTTACAAGCAGGCCAACGACATCATTCGTCGTGACCTTGAAAATTTCACCAACATCATCGCTGATAAGGCTAAGGAGCACAAGTTCACTATCATGATGGGGCGTACCCACGGTGTGCACGCTGAGCCTACAACCTTTGGTCTTAAATTGGCGACTTGGTACAGCGAAATGAAGCGCAATATCGAGCGTTTCGAGCATGCGGCTGCTGGTGTAGAAGCTGGTAAGATTTCTGGTGCGGTTGGTAACTTTGCCAACATCCCACCATTCGTAGAGCAATACGTCTGCGATAAATTGGGTATCCGTGCCCAAGAAATCTCTACACAGGTCCTTCCTCGTGACCTTCACGCTGAGTACTTTGCAGTTCTTGCTAGTATCGCAACTTCTATCGAGCGTATGGCAACGGAAATTCGTGGTCTACAAAAATCTGAGCAACGCGAAGTAGAAGAATTCTTTGCCAAAGGTCAAAAAGGATCTTCAGCAATGCCTCATAAACGCAACCCAATCGGTTCTGAGAACATGACGGGTCTTGCGCGTGTTATCCGTGGCCACATGATTACAGCCTATGAGAACGTGGCTCTCTGGCACGAACGTGACATCTCTCACTCATCAGCTGAGCGTATCATCACACCAGATACAACCATTTTGATTGATTACATGCTTAACCGTTTTGGAAATATCGTCAAGAACTTGACAGTCTTCCCAGAAAACATGATCCGCAACATGAACTCGACATTTGGTTTGATTTTCAGCCAACGAGCTATGTTGACCTTGATTGAAAAAGGCATGACCCGTGAGCAAGCCTATGATTTGGTACAACCAAAAACGGCCTACTCTTGGGACAATCAAGTGGACTTCAAACCACTTCTTGAAGCCGATCCAGAGGTGACATCGCGCCTCACTCAAGAAGAAATCGACGAAATCTTCAACCCAGTTTATTACACTAAACGAGTGGATGCTATCTTTGAACGTCTTGGACTGGGTGATTAATTAAAAAAAGAGGCTGGGTATCCAGTCTCTTTAAAATCATAAAACCGCATATTATCAGGTGTTGACATACCTTGATAATATGCGGTTTATTTCTTTTTCTTCTGAAATTGAGTTTTATACTCAGCTCCCATTAGGTCTCTGGATATAAATCTTTCATTTTATCTTATTGAATCCATTCGCCGTCGGCATTTACAGCGTATCCATCAATTGTTGTGTTGACAGCTAAGGCTCCTGAAGGGTATGAATAATACCATTTATCTCCAACTTGGAACCAACCGGTTTTCATTGTACCTGAATTGTCAAGATAATACCATGTATCTCCTTGGTTGACCCAGCCGGTTTGCATGGCACCTGAGTCGTTGAGATAGTACCATGATCCACCTTGATCGATCCAACCAGTTTGCATAGCACCTGAGTTATCAAGATAATACCATGTACCATTTACTTTCTGCCAACCAGTTTTCATTACACCAGACTCATCTAGGTAGTACCATGCTCCGTCTTTAACCCAACCGGTCTTCACTTTATCTGCATGATCATAGTAATACCATTTGCTTTCAATTAATTTCCATCCAGGTTTACCATTTTTGCCATCTGCTAATTGATGAGTGATTCCGTTAGCAGAGTTAGATTCAGCCTTAGGACCGCTTTCAACAACTACTTTGAAAGGAGTTTCTGTTCGGCTAGGCTCTTCCTTAGGAATGTCTAGTCTAGGTTTTTCTTCTGCGATTGGAGCAAGGCCATTCTCATCGCCGACATGTGTAATTGGTGCTCCGAATTCTACAATTTGATCGACAGGTTCTTTGGTTACTTGACTATCTAGAACGGTTTCACTAGCCTTTCCATTTTCAGTAAGAACAGATACGTAAGAAGTGCGTTCACCTAGAACTCCAGCTTTGACAACTTTTTCTTGGCCTGCTGGGAGATTCGGATTTTCTTTTCGAATGACTTTAAACGGAATACTTTCTGTCTTCACAACTAGTTCAGGCTTGGTTTCAACGTTAGCAGCTAGTTCATTTTCATCTAGGCTTCCTGAATGAGTTGCAGCTGGTTTGAGACCTTGAAGAGCGGCCTTGAGCTTACCTACTAGTGCATCTAATTCAGCTTGTTTGCCGCGGTTGAGGTTAAGGTTCAGTCCATCTTTTGCTGCCTTGAGTGCAGCTAGGCTTTCTGCGCTGTATCCGTCTAAGTTTGTAGGAATTTTAGCTAATTCTTCGCGGAGAGCATTATAATTAGCACGGAAGTAGTCTTTGTTGTGGTCTGCAAAGGCAGTCATGAGTTCAAAGATTTCCTCTTCCTTGTACTCAGCGCTTGGTCTATCTGCCCAGATTGAAAGCATACTTCCAACTGTTGGAAGGTCTACTTCAGGATATTTGGTAGAAGCTAGTTGATTGAATGGTGTTTTTCCAGTATTCTCAATAGCTTTTTTGAGGAAACCACCACCATCTTCTGGTTTTTGGCCGAGAATGTAGTACCAGTCACCGTTGGTATTCAAGAACTTATAGCCTTTGCTTGCTAGATATTGAGGTGAAGCAAGGTTGTAGCCCCACCAGCCTTTAGACCAGTAAGAAATCAAGACATCCTTATCGAATTCAGCATCATCCTTGTCTTCATAGTAGAAGCCATCGTTGAAGGCCATTGGTTGTAGCCCTCTTTCCTTGGCCATAGCAGCTAGACTGTTAGAATAGTCTGCGAACTTGTTATAGAGTCCATACCATTTGAGGTAGTACCAACCTTGGGCGTTGGTCGCATCATTGGCATATTCATCTGTACCATAGTTGAATATCTTTGATTTATCAGCAAAGTAATCCATATACTTACCGATAAGGGCTTTGGTAAAGTTAAGGGCTTCTTGATTTTCAAGGTCCATGGTTGTTTTTGAGACCTTATCAAAGTTGGCTTGAGGATTCGCGATGCCAAGTTTTTCCATGGCGACCAGCATAGCATCCATATGTCCTGGGCTATTAATAGCTGGAATCAGACCAATACCTTTTTCCTTAGCGTATTTGACAAGTTCTGTCACTTCTGCCTGTGTCAGTGCAGTACCGTTTGGATCGTCGTAGTAAGCTTTAGTTCCTTCGATAATAGCTTTTTTAACGTCATCACTAGCATAGGTTTTTCCGTTTGCAGTAATGGTCATATCATCGAGTAGGAAGCGAAGGCCATCATTTCCTAGAAGGAGGTGGGCATCAGAGTAGCCGAGCTCGCTCGCCTTGTCTACGATGCGTTTGAGTTGATCTAGAGAGAAGTATTTGCGACCTGCATCGATGGAAATGACTTTATTCTTATTCAGTTTTTCAAGTTCGCGTTTAGCATCCTCTTCTTTTTGTGCTTCTGGAGTTAAAGCCAAGTTTTTAATAGCATCTTGAAGGCTTGCGATTGCTTGATCAATCGTATCTTGTTGAGCACGGCTGAGGTTGCTATCGAGTGAACGGATGGCTTTTTCAGCTTCTTTGACAGCAGCAAAACTTTCAGCAGTATAGCGGTTAGAGTCTTTTGGTATAGTTTCTAGTGCTTTTTCTGCAGGTTGATAGTTGGCTGCGAAGTATTCAGCGTTGGCATTTGCAAAATGACGCATGAGTTTGAAGAGGCGAGATGGTGAATAACGTGCAGATGGGGTATCGGCCCAAGCAGCTACCATACCACCGATGATTGGCACATCAGCTCCTTCTGTTTTTGGTACAGAAGTGATTGGTGTGTTTTTAATACCATTGAGCCCCTGATCGAGATTGTACCAACCTTGGCCGTCAGCGTTTCGTCCAAGAACGTAGTACCAAGCATCATTGGTATTAAGGATTTGGTGACCTTTTTCAGCTAGTAGTTTAGAAGAAGCAACGTCGTAGCCCCCCCAACCACCAGTCCACATAGAAACGATGATGTCTTTGTCAAAACTACCAAAGCTTGTGTCGCTATTGTAGTAGATACCGTCGTTAAAGGCCATTGGTTTGAGACCGTGTGATTTTACAATACGAGCAAGGTCATTAGCGTAAGAGATGAATTTTTCATATCCTTTTTCAGGGTAACCTTCATTTGGATAATATTTATCAGCTTGAAGCACACTCCAACCTTTAGCATCTGTCGCATCATTGGCATATTCATCTAGTCCAATATTGAAAATTTCAGATTTGTTAGAGAAGTAGTTAGCGTATTTGTCAATCAGAGTTTTTGTGAAATCGACTGCTTGTTTATTATTTAAGTCAACAGTTCGTTCCGATTTTTTACCAAAATAATCAAAGTTAGGATTTTCAATGCCAAGTTCTTTCATAGCATGGAGAATAGCATCCATATGTCCAGGACTATTGACAGTTGGAATCACACCAATTCCCTTATCTTTGGCATAATTAATCAAATCTGTCATCTGACTTTCAGTGAGATGGTTACCATTTGGATCATCGTAATAAGCATTTGTTCCATTTTCAATGGCGCGTTTGACATCATCACTAGAGTAGGTTTTATCGCCCACTTTCATAGACATATCATCCAACATGAAACGGAGTCCATCGTTACCTACCAAGAGATGAAGATCTGTGTAACCATATTCTTTAGCTTTGTCGATAATTTCTTTGAGCTGCTCAGGTGAGAAATATTTACGTCCGGCATCAATTGAAACGATTTTTCGTTTAGCTAATTTTTCATTTTCAGTTGCAGTACGTTCCTTTCCTGCCTCTGTTGCCGGTTTGTCAGCCTCTGCTTTCGCTTCATCTTTTTTAGCATCTTTTTCAGCTGGTTTATCCTTGTCAGCTTCTGACTTATCAGTCTTGTCTGTATCCGACTCTTTAGAATTAGACTCTTTCTGCTCTTCCTTTTTAGGGCTAGCTTCTTCTGCCTTTTTATCGGCAGCTTCTTTTTCAACAGAAGTTGGAGTTACCACTTCTTTATCACTAGGAGTTGAACTAACTTCCTCTTGTGGTTTTTCCTCTGTTTTTGGAAGACTAGCTCCCTTATCAGTAGCTGGAGTTTCTGTTTCTACAGTTTTTGGAGTTTCTGGTTGAAGCTCTGCTTTAGGTGTTTCCTCAGTCCGATTTTCGGATGGTTGAGGGGAATCGGAAACCGTATGGATGGTCGGTTGGTTTTCTGTAGTAGGAGTAACTCCATCGGCTGCAACAGCCTGTGCTTGGAAGGCAAATCCAATTAGAACAGAAGCTGCTCCTACAGCGTATTTACGAATGGAAAAACGTTGTTGTTTTTCTTGTTTCATTGCAAAACCTCCTGATTGTATTTTATATTGATAGCGTTTACATAAAACAACACCCTTATTTTATTTCTTATATTAATAAGAGTCAAGAGGAGATGATAAAAAACTATAATAAGTATAAAAAAATATAAAATTTAAGCTTAAGATTTCAGATTGGTAGGAAAAGAAACATATATATACTTAGTAGAATTTTTTTGGTCCTATTTCTATAAAATATTCCACAAATTATAGAATCTTCCAAAATTAGGTAAGCGCTACCTTTTTGGTATGGTATAATAAGCATAGAAAAAGCCCAAGCAAGGCTTAGGCTTTCTTCTTAGTGATCACGGTCACATGAAATGAATTTGATTTTGTAGTAATCTGCTCGTTTATATGTTTCGCTGTATGCGAGAACTTGACCAGTAGACTCTAGTTTAGTAGTCTTGGTTTGTAAAACGGTTGGGAATTGCTCATCGACCCCGAGGACCGAAGCCGCATGTTCTGGAGTTGGAAATGCTATTTCATTGATTTCTTCAAAATGTTCATCATTCATGTGAATGTGGTAATCCAATTTGAAACGGTTATAGATAGAGCTATAATATTCAAGATTTGGATAATTTGCGTTGATGTATTGTTCTGGAACATAAGATGTATGGTAGATGTACACAACACCACCTGTTTCGCGAACGCGTTCAATCTTGTAGTAGAACTGATCTCCGCGTAGTCCAAGTTTTTCTAAGTAGCTTAGTTTGTTTCCACGCTCAATAGAAAGGACGGTAACTTTATCATCTTTAGTTTCAAAAACTTCTACATCTGAAAACTCTACGAGTTTGTGTTTGCGTGCGCGTGAAACGAATGTACCCTTTCCTTGTTGACGGACAATATAGCCATCCTTGGCAAGGTCGTTTAAGGCGCGGACAACTGTGATAGAACTCACATCATACATTGCAATCAATTCAGCTTCAGTGTAGAATTTATCGCCACTGGCAAATTGACCAGAAATGATTTTGTTCTTTAACTCATCTTTAATATATTGATACTTTGGAATTGCCATATTTTCACCTCGATTTTCATTCTCCGTTAAAGATTCTACCATAAAACTGGAAAGAATAGTAGTCTTTTGAATAAAAAATTTAGAATAATAGCTCATAAAGTTAGTTTATATAGAAATTAATAGAAAACCACACATTTTTATACATGCTATTTTGATGACTCTAATTACCTAAATTACAAGATTTTCATAAGTTTTTTGTGTAAAAGTTAGTGAAAAATGAAAAATATGTGAAAACCTATTGACAAATGCAAGATATTGAGATATATTTACTATATCAACAAATGAAAGCGTAAACTTTAGTTGTCAGAAGGTAAGAATATGACACGATTTGAGATACGGGATGATTTTTATCTCGATGGAAAATCATTTAAGATTTTATCTGGCGCCATTCATTATTTTAGGGTTCCTCCAGAAGATTGGTATCATTCGCTCTATAACTTGAAGGCTCTTGGTTTTAATACAGTAGAGACTTATGTGGCCTGGAATTTACACGAGCCTCGTGAGGGTGAGTTTCACTTTGAAGGAGCTCTGGATTTGGAGCGATTTCTTCAGACAGCACAAGATTTGGGTCTCTACGCTATCGTTCGTCCGTCACCCTTCATCTGTGCGGAGTGGGAATTCGGTGGCTTACCAGCTTGGCTTTTAACCAAAGATATGAGGCTTCGTTCCTCAGATCCTGCCTATATTGAAGCTGTTGGTCGCTACTATGACCAGCTCTTGTCACGATTGGTTCCACATTTGTTGGACAATGGTGGCAATATCCTCATGATGCAGGTTGAAAATGAGTATGGTTCTTATGGAGAAGATAAGGCTTATCTGAGAGCAATTCGACAGTTGATGGAAGAGCGTGGCGTAACCTGTCCTCTCTTTACATCAGATGGTCCATGGAGAGCTACTCTGAAAGCTGGAACCTTAATCGAAGATGACCTCTTTGTAACAGGAAACTTTGGTTCTAAGGCACCTTATAACTTTTCACAGATGCAGGAATTCTTTGATGAGCATGGCAAGAAATGGCCGCTCATGTGTATGGAGTTCTGGGACGGCTGGTTCAATCGTTGGAAAGAACCGATTATCACACGGGATCCAAAAGAGTTGGCAGATGCAGTTCGAGAAGTTTTGGAACAAGGCTCTATCAATCTTTACATGTTCCACGGTGGTACAAACTTTGGCTTCATGAATGGTTGCTCAGCTCGAGGGACTTTGGACCTGCCACAAGTTACATCTTATGATTACGATGCCCTTCTAGATGAGGAAGGAAATCCAACTGCCAAATATCTGGCAGTCAAGAAGATGATGGCGACACATTTTCCAGAGTATCCGCAGTTGGAACCACTCTACAAAGAGAGTATGGAGTTGGATGCTATTCCACTAGTTGAAAAAGTTTCCTTGTTTGAAACCTTAGATAGCTTATCTAGTCCAGTAGAAAGCCTCTATCCTAAAAAGATGGAGGAGTTGGGACAAAGCTATGGCTATCTACTCTATCGAACAGAAACAAACTGGGATGCAGAAGAAGAAAGACTTCGTATCATTGATGGTCGAGATAGGGCTCAGCTTTATGTCGATGGTCAGTGGGTCGAAACCCAATATCAGACAGAGATTGGGGAAGATATTTTTTATCAAGGTAAAAAGAAAGCGCTATCTAGATTGGATATCTTGGTAGAAAATATGGGGCGTGTCAACTATGGACACAAGTTCTTAGCGGATACGCAACGTAAGGGAATTCGGACAGGGGTTTGTAAGGATTTGCACTTCTTACTAAACTGGAAACACTATCCACTCCCACTAGATAATCCTGAGAAAATTGATTTTTCAAAAGGATGGACAGAAGGACAACCAGCCTTTTACGCTTATGACTTTACAGTCCAAGAGCCAAAAGATACTTACCTAGACTTGTCTGAGTTTGGTAAGGGAGTTGCCTTTGTCAATGGGCAGAATCTAGGACGTTTTTGGAACGTCGGCCCGACCCTCTCGCTTTATATTCCTCATAGCTACCTCAAGGAAGGTGCAAACCGCATCATTATCTTTGAGACAGAGGGTGAATATAAAGAAGAGATTCATTTAACTCGTAAACCTACACTAAAACATATAAAGGGGGAAAACTTATGACAATTGTAGGATGCCGTATCGATGGACGTTTGATCCACGGACAAGTAGCCAATCTTTGGGCTGGAAAACTAAATGTTTCACGTATTATGGTTGTAGATGACGAAGTGGTCAACAACGACGTTGAAAAGAGTGGTTTGAAACTTGCGACACCACCAGGTGTGAAATTGAGTATTTTGCCAATTGAAAAAGCGGCAGCCAATATTCTTGCTGGAAAATACGATAGCCAACGTCTCTTTATCGTGGCTCGTAAGCCAGACCGCTTCCTTGGTTTGGTCGAAGCAGGTGTACCACTTGAAACTCTCAATGTTGGGAATATGTCTCAAACACCAGAAACTCGTGCCATTACACGTTCTATTAACGTGGTAGACAAGGATGTGGAAGACTTCCACAAATTGGCAGAAAAAGGTGTTAAACTTACTGCTCAAATGGTTCCAAATGATCCAATTTCAGACTTTTTGAGCTTATTAAAATAGGAAAAAATTTTTAGGAGGTCATTGTTATGATACAATGGTGGCAAATTTTACTTCTCACTTTGTACTCAGCTTATCAAATCTGTGATGAGTTGACGATCGTTTCATCTGCAGGTTCCCCTGTATTTGCTGGTTTCATTACCGGTTTGATTATGGGAGATTTGACTACTGGTCTACTTATCGGTGGTAACTTGCAATTATTCGTTCTTGGGGTTGGTACCTTCGGTGGTGCTTCTCGTATCGACGCAACTTCTGGTGCGGTTCTTGCGACAGCTTTCTCTGTTTCACAAGGTATCGATACCGCACTTGCGATTACAACAATCGCTGTGCCAGTAGCAGCTCTCTTGACTTACTTCGACGTTCTTGGACGTATGACAACTACTTTCTTCGCTCACCGTGTGGATGCTGCAATCGAACGCTTTGACTATAAAGGTATTGAACGTAACTACCTACTTGGTGCGATTCCTTGGGCTCTATCTCGTGCCCTTCCAGTCTTCTTTGCCCTTGCCTTTGGTGGTGAATTTGTACAACACGTAGTAGATTTCGTTACAAAATACCAATGGGTTGCAGATGGTTTGACACTCGCAGGACGTATGCTTCCAGGTCTTGGATTTGCAATCTTGCTTCGTTACCTTCCAGTTAAACGTAACCTTCACTACCTTGCTATGGGATTTGGTTTGACAGCTATGTTGACTGTTCTTTACTCATATGTAACAGGTCTTGGTGGCGCTGTTGCTGGCATCGTAGGTACTCTACCGAAAGATGTTGCTGAAAAAATTGGTTTCGTGAACAACTTCAAAGGTTTGTCTATGATTGGTATCTCTATCGTAGGTATCTTCCTTGCAGTGCTTCACTTCAAAAATAGCCAAAAAGTAGCTGTGGCAGCACCTTCTACACCATCAGAAAGTGGGGAAATCGAAGATGACGAATTCTAATTACAAACTTACAAAAGAAGATTTTAATCAAATCAACAAACGTAGCTTGTTTACTTTCCAATTAGGTTGGAACTACGAACGTATGCAAGCTTCTGGTTACCTTTACATGATCTTGCCTCAATTGCGTAAAATGTATGGGGATGGCACTCCTGAGTTGAAAGAAATGATGAAAGTTCATACTCAATTCTTCAATACTTCACCATTCTTCCACACTATTATCGCTGGTTTTGACCTTGCAATGGAAGAAAAAGATGGTGTAGGTTCAAAAGATGCCGTTAACGGTATCAAGACAGGTTTGATGGGACCATTTGCTCCTCTTGGAGATACAATCTTTGGTTCGCTTGTACCTGCTATCATGGGATCTATCGCAGCAACTATGGCTATCGCTGGCCAACCTTGGGGTATCTTCCTTTGGATTGCAGTTGCAGTAGCGTATGACATCTTCCGTTGGAAACAGTTGGAATTTGCCTACAAAGAAGGGGTTAACCTTATCAACAACATGCAAAGTACATTGACAGCTTTGATTGACGCTGCATCTGTACTGGGTGTCTTCATGATGGGTGCTCTTGTAGCCACAATGATCAACTTTGAAATTTCTTACAAGTTGCCAATCGGTGAAAAGATGATTGATTTCCAAGACATCTTGAACCAAATCTTCCCACGTTTGCTTCCAGCAATCTTTACTGCCTTTATCTTCTGGTTGCTTGGTAAGAAAGGTATGACTTCTACTAAAGCTATCGGTATCATTATCGCTCTTGCAGTAGGTCTTTCTGCCCTTGGTCACTTTGCATTTGGAATGGGACCTAAATAAGTTTTATGGTAAAATCATTAATTTTGGTCAGCCATGGTCGCTTCTGTGAGGAGCTTAAAGGCAGTACAGAAATGATTATGGGCCCACAAGATAACATTCATGCAGTGGCTCTTCTTCCAGAAGATGGCCCAGAAGAATTTACTGCAAAATTTGAAGCTGCTATCGAAGGGTTGGATGATTTCCTAGTCTTTGCAGATCTTCTCGGTGGAACACCATGTAACGTGGTAAGCCGTTTGATTATGGAAGGTCGTGATATTGACCTTTATGCAGGAATGAATCTGCCAATGGTGATTGAATTTATCAATGCTAGCCTTACAGGTGCAGATGCGGACTATAAGAACCGTGCTGCAGAAAGCATTGTGAAAGTCAATGACCTGTTAGCGGGATTCGATGATGACGAAGATGAATAATACTCTTCGAAAATCAAATTCAAACTACGTCAACGTCGCCTTGCCGTATATATGTTACTGACTTCGTCAGTTCTATCTACAACCTCAAAACGGTGTTTTGAGCTGACTTCGTCAGTTCTATCTGCAACCTCAAAGTAGTGCTTTGAGCAGCCTGCGGCTAGTTTCCTAGTTTGCTCTTTGATTTTCATTGAGTATACGATGTGACAACGTGAAAATCGTTAGAGCATTTTATATAGAATATACATGGGAATGGGGCTTACTCCCATTCCCATATTTAATAGAAAAAGAGGAATTCAATGCTACATTATACAAAAGAAGACTTGCTCGAATTGGGTGCAGAAATCACTACGCGTGAAATCTACCAACAACCTGATGTATGGAAAGAAGCTTTTGAATCTTATCAAGCACAACGTGAAGAAATTGCAGCCTTTCTACAAGGGATTGCGGATAAACATGACTATATCAAGGTTATTTTGACAGGTGCGGGGACTTCTGCTTATGTGGGAGATACCTTGGTACCATACTTTAAGGAAGCCTATGACGAACGCAAATGGAATTTCAATGCTATTGCGACAACTGATATCGTTGCCAATCCAGAAACTTATTTGAAAAAAGATGTGGCGACTGTCCTTGTATCTTTTGCTCGTAGTGGAAATTCGCCTGAAAGTGTGGCAACTGTTGATTTGGCTAAAGCCTTGGTGGATGAGCTTTATCAAGTGACGATTACTTGTGCAGCGGACGGTAAATTGGCTCTTCAAGCTCACGGCGATGACCGAAATCTCTTGCTCTTGCAACCAGCTGCTTCTAATGACGCTGGATTTGCCATGACTTCTAGCTTTACCTCTATGATGCTAACAGCTCTCTTGGTCTTTGATCCTACAGAATTTGCTGTTAAAGCTGAACGTTTTGAAGTTGTATCTAGTCTTGCCCGTAAAATTCTAGACAATGCAGAAGATGTCAAAGAACTTGTTGACCTAGACTTTAACCGTGTCATCTATCTAGGCGCTGGTCCTTTCTTTGGCCTTGCTCATGAAGCTCAGCTCAAGATTTTGGAATTGACAGCTGGCCAAGTGGCGACCATGTATGAAAGTCCAGTTGGCTTCCGTCACGGTCCAAAATCTCTTATCAACGAAGATACAGTTGTTTTGGTCTTTGGTACTACAACAGACTACACTCGTAAGTACGACTTGGACCTGGTTCGTGAAGTTGCTGGTGATCAGATTGCTCGTCGTGTTGTACTTTTGAGTGATCAAGCCTTTGGTCTTGAAAATGTCAAAGAAGTGGCCCTTGGTTGTGGCGGTGTCTTGAATGATATTTACCGTGTCTTCCCTTACATCGTTTATGCCCAACTCTTTGCCCTATTGACTTCACTCAAGGTAGAAAATAAACCAGATACACCGTCTCCTACAGGTACAGTAAACCGTGTGGTACAAGGTGTTATCATCCACGAATATCAAAAGTAATACTGCGTTTATAGATTCTTGATAAAGGAGTTTGTAAATTATCAGATAAACCATAGATTGTCGGTAGGCTTTCTATGGTTTGTTTGCTTGAGAGAAATAGTAAAAGGAGAAGAGAATGAAAGCATACACAGAGCGTGTATTTGGAAATGTTGAGGGCAAGGATGTCTTGGCCTATCGTTTTGAGACGGACGGTGGCTACCAGCTTGAAGTCATGACTTATGGTGCGACTATCTTGCGCTATGTCACGCCTGACAAGGCTGGAAATTTTGCCAACGTTATCTTGGGGTTTGATGACTTTGCTAGCTATGTAGGCAATAGCCCCAAGCATGGAGCTAGCGTAGGTCCTGTGGCAGGCCGTATTGCAGGTGCGACATTTGAGCTCAATGGCCAGACTTATGACCTTGAAGTCAACAATGCTAGCAACTGTAACCACAGTGGTTCAACAGGTTGGGATTCGAGCTTGTTTGAACTAGTTGAAGTGAGCGACCATGGCTTGACTCTCTACACAGAGCGCACAGATGGGACAGGAGGATTTCCTGGAAATCTCAAGATTTGGATAAGTTACCACTTAGAAGAAACTGGTGCCTACGAAATCAGCTACAAGGTAACGACCGATCAGGATACGCTGGTCAATCCAACCAATCACAGCTACTTCAACTTGTCTGGTGATTTCACGCAGACGATTGACCGCCATGTCTTCCAGCTAAACACAGAGGGCATTTATCCAATCGCTCCCGACGGTGTTCCGGCCAAAACTCCAGATTCCAATCGTGATGTGGTCAAACACATCTACAATGGTGCCTTGTTGAAAGACATCTTTGCAGAGGACGATGAGCAAATCCAGCTGGTATCAGGTTTGGATCATCCATTTGCCCTTCCTGCAGGTCATGACAATGCTGGATTCCTTTATGACCAAAATTCAGGTCGCTTCCTGCTTTTCAAGACAGAGGCTTCTTGTTTTGTAGTCTACACAGCAAACTTTGTGGATGAAAGTGTCATCATAGGAGGTCAGCCAATGGTACAGCACAATGGGATTGCTCTTGAAGCGCAAGCTTTACCAGATGCCATTCACAGTGATTTCAAAGACCAAGTCATTCTCAAAGCAGGTCAAACCTTTACAAGCAAGACACGTTATGAACTTGTTGTGAAATAAAAGGATAGGAATTTCTACTTTTTGGGGAATAGTATTTACCTTATAACATTAGTAGAAATGGGCAAAGAATAGGAAAATATGATATAATTTAATATTGAAAATACCTGTCCTATCTAAAGGATAAAAGGAGAAAAAATGAAGAAAATTGTATTTGCTAGCGCCTTGGCTTTGACTTTAGCTGGAGCAGTTTTGACAAATGATGTTTTTGCCAATGACAGACTTGTGGCAACACAATCTGCAGATGGTAGAAATGAAAATGTCTTGAGCTCAGAAGTGCTTAACCCTGCTAGTGGCAATGTTTTGGTTGGATTAAAGGGAGAATTTTTGACTCCAGACCAACAAGCTATCTTAGATGCCATCAATGCTATCCGTAAAGAGGCAGCTGACGAAGGTTTGGTAGATAAGTATGTCCCTATCAAATGGTCGACTGACCTAGAAAAGGCAGCTTTTGCCAGAGCTGCAGAAGCTTCTGTAACCATGGACCATACTCGTCTTTCTGGTAAAGAAATCTGGAGCGCCTTCCCATCAGGAAACAGTGTACTAGGAGAAAACTTGGGTTGGAACCATGATGGTTTTCTAAAAGCTCTTGAACAATGGCGTGCTGAAAAAGCAGACTACGTGAAGAAAAAATCAGGTGGTTCAGCAAAAGGTGGCTCTGGTCATTATGAAACTTTGATTAGCCCTAAATTTACACATATGGGGATTGCTGCCTTTAAGAACCCAAATAACCCATATAATGCCGTAACGATTGCTCAGGCTTTTGGTGATGCTGCTACTTCAGAAGAATTGGTAGGAAGTTACGGTCCGGCTATCCAGTATGCAGAAGTGACTTCATCTAACTTGTCAACAGTTAAAAATAAAGCAGTCGTAGTTGAAAAAGCGCTGAAAGAATTTAGAACTTCTAGTTCAGACCAATCTGGTTGGGTGAAAACAGATGGAAAATGGTATTTCTATGAGTCTGGTGATCTGAAGACAGGCTGGGTGAAAACGGGTGGTAAATGGTACTACTTGGATGACCTAGGTGTCATGCAGACAGGATTTGTAAAAGTAGATGGTAGCTGGTATTACTTGAGTAGCTCAGGTGCTATGTTTACAGGCTGGGGTACAGACGGAAATCGATGGTTCTACTTTGATGGCTCAGGAGCTATGAAGACAGGTTGGCTCAAAGAAAATGGAGTTTGGTACTACCTTGATGCGTCTGGTATCATGAAGACAGGTTGGTTTAAAGTTGGCCAATACTGGTATTATGCATATGGCTCTGGAGCTTTGGCAGTCAGCACAACAACACCAGACGGTTATAAAGTAAATGGAAATGGTGAATGGGTAAACTAGTCTGTAGATAGCAAATTATAGGTAAAGTATTCATCTTACTTAGGAAAAGAATGAACAATAAGAAAGAGGTTGATGGCGAACATTGACCTCTTTTTGTTAGAATAGAGGCCTCAAGTTGTCTGGCTTGACTTTCTTGATGGGAATTATATAATAGATGTAATAAAAATAATTACAACTGAGAAAGAGGACCATTTATGACCTATGAATACAAGAGCCACATTTATTTAGCAGAGGCAGTTTTGAATGTAAAGGATTTGGCAAGTCAAACAGCCTTTTATCAGCAAATTATTGGTTTAGAAATCTTATCTCAAACTGAGACAGAGGTCGTTCTGGGACTTGGAGGAAAATCCTTGGTACACTTGGTTCAAGCACAAGAGAGCAGTGAAGTAAGGGAACATTATGGTCTTTACCACCTGACTATTCTCTTGCCGACACGCAAGGCTTTGGCAGATGTCTTAAAACACCTGACAGATTTACAGATTCCTCTTGTCGGCGGAGCAGACCATGGTTACAGTGAGGCCCTTTACTTGGAGGATTTGGAGGGAAATGGCATTGAACTCTATCGAGATAAGCCGGTTTCCACATGGGATATTCGAGAAGATGGACGCATTATCGGAGTGACGGAGGCTCTTGCGGCGCAGGACATTTATGAGCTGGGGGAAAGAGTAGAGCCCTTTATCCTGGCAGAAGGTACGAGAATGGGGCATATTCATCTTTCCGTCAAGGATAGTCGAAAGTCCAGCCAGTTTTATCAAAAGGTGTTAGGGTTAGAGGATAAATTCAGTGTGCCTAGCGCTAGTTGGATTGCTGCTGGAGATTACCATCATCATTTGGCAGTCAACGAATGGGGAGGAAAAGATCTGGCTTCGCGTAAGCAAGGCTTGCCAGGCTTAGTCTTTTATGTCATTGAAGTCGCTCGTAAAGAAGAACTGTTAACGATTGCCCAGAGAGCACAAGAAGTTGATGCACCAATCAAGTGGCTGACATCTAGCCAGTTGGAAATCACAGACCCAGATGGAATCGTGACTCGTATTCGCTTAGACAGGATATGATGACAATTAGAGCATCAATTGTGGAAAGTGCTCCTTATTCTAGTCAGATACGTGGAAAATTTGATATGATAGTAGGGAATAAGGAGAAGAATACAATGACTAGTGAATACCAGAAAATGATAGCAGGCGAGTTTTATCGTCCATCGGACCCAGAACTGAGAGCCTTAGCTCAGGCTTCTCGCCAAAAACAATCTGCCTTTAACAAGGAAGAAGATCCCTTGAAGGGAGCCGAAATCATCAAGGCTTGGTTTGGGTCAACCGGACAAAATCTTTATGTTAATCCACGTCTGGTGGTCGATTATGGGGTCAATATCCATCTAGGGGAAAATTTTTATTCTAATTGGAACTTGACCATGCTGGATGTTTGTCCGATTCGCATCGGGGACAATGCTATGATTGGTCCCAACTGTCAGTTCTTGACTCCCCTCCATCCATTGGACCCGCAGGAACGCAATTCAGGTGTGGAATACGGCAAGCCCATCACTATCGGAGATAATTTCTGGGCTGGAGGAGGTGTCATTGTCCTTCCTGGAGTAACACTGGGCAATAATGTTGTTGCTGGAGCAGGGGCTGTAATCACTAAGTCCTTTGGCGACAACGTTGTCCTAGCTGGTAATCCTGCGCGCGTGATTAAGGAGATACCTGTTAAATAGAAGTAAAAAGGAACAGCAGAGGTTGTTTCTTTTTTGTAGGTTTCATCATTTTTTATCCAGTCTACATTTACCTATTCTATCTCTTAGAAAGTCTGCTTCATTGATCAATTTAAAAGCATCTCGTAAGTGAGATACTTTTTCTCCTCAATTTATCAGCCTCCTCCTTGACACTCGGTCAGCTTTTGATACAATAGTACAAAATTAGAGGAGGTGGGTCATGATTCAGAAACATGCGATTCCTATTTTAGAGTTCGATGATAATCCTCAGGCGGTCATCATGCCCAATCACGAGGGGCTGGACTTGCACTTGCCAAAGAAGTGTGTCTATGCTTTTTTAGGTGAGGAGATTGACCGCTATGCGAGGGAAGTAGGGGCGGACTGTGTCGGCGAATTCGTTTCTGCTACCAAGTCCTATCCGGTCTATGTCGTGAGCTACAAGGGCGAGGAGGTCTGCCTGGCTCAGGCTCCTGTCGGTTCAGCTCCAGCAGCCCAGTTTATGGATTGGTTGATTGGCTATGGTGTGGAGCAGATTATTTCCACCGGAACCTGTGGTGTGCTGGCTGATATAGAAGAAAATGCCTTTCTAGTCCCTGTTCGGGCTCTGCGAGATGAAGGAGTTAGTTATCACTATGTGGTAGCTTCTCGTTATATGGAAATTCAGCCAGAGGCTATTGCTGCTATTGAGCGAGTGTTGGAAGCCAGAGGGATTCCCTATGAAGAAGTCATGACCTGGACGACAGACGGTTTTTACCGAGAAACGGCTGAAAAGGTGGCTTATCGCAAGGAAGAAGGCTGTACTGTTGTGGAGATGGAGTGTTCTGCGCTTGCGGCAGTAGCTCAATTGCGTGGGGTTCTCTGGGGAGAATTGTTGTTCACAGCTGATTCCTTAGCAGACTTGGACCAGTACGATAGTCGTGACTGGGGTTCAGAAGCTTTCGAGAAGGCCTTGGAACTCTGCCTTGAGATAACTTCTCAGATATAGCTACTCTCCTTCTTTTTATGGTACAATGGATGTATGTTATTCAAATTATTTGTTAAAAAAATTGAAAGGACCTTGGGTGGACTTTCACCAGCTCGTCGTATCTTTTTAAGTTTCGCTGGAGTTATTTTTATAGGTTCTCTCCTTTTGAGTTTGCCTTTTGTTCAGGCGAGTGGCTCGCAGGCTACTTATTTTGACCATCTTTTTACGACGGTGTCTATGGTCTGTGTAACCGGCCTTTTTACGCAACCAGTGGCTACTACCTATAATGTCTGGGGTCAGTTGATTTGTATGCTTTTGATACAGATTGGTGGCTTAGGTCTCATGACTTTTATCGGGGTCTTTTATATTCAGGGGAAGCAAAAGCTTAGTCTTCGCAGTCGTGAAACCATTCAGGAGAGCTTCAGTTACGGGGAGACTCGGTCGCTGAAGGCATTTATGCGATCTATCTTTTTGACAACTTTTCTGGTGGAGGGCTTGGGTGCTTTTCTACTAAGTTTTCGTTTTATTCCTGAGTTTGGCTGGGGACGAGGCATTTTCACCTCTATCTTTTTAGCCATTTCAGCCTTTTGTAATGCTGGTTTTGATAATTTCGGCAGTAGCAGTTTAGTGGCTTTTCAGACGGATCCCTTGATCAATCTGGTCATTGTTGGCTTGATTATCACAGGTGGTCTTGGCTTTATGGTTTGGTTTGACTTGGCAACCCAGTTTGACAAGAAGAAAAAACGCCGTCTGCGGTTCCACACCAAACTAGTCCTCTTCTTGACTGCAGGGATCTTGCTGTTTGGGACAGTATCCACACTCTTTACGGAGTGGCACAATCCTGGAACCATTGGCAATCTTAGTGTCCCAGAGAAAGTGCTGGTTAGTTTTTTCCAAACCGTCAGCATGAGAACAGCTGGTTTTGCTTCTATTGATTACACCCAAGCTCGGCCTGTGACCTTGTTTATCTATATCCTACAGATGTTTCTGGGTGGGGCGCCTGGAGGGACGGCTGGGGGGCTCAAGATTACGACCTTCTTTGTTTTGTTGGTTTTTGCGCGTAGTGAATTGCTGGGCTTGCCTCATGCCAATGTTGCGCAGAGAACCATTGAGGCTCGAACAGTCCAAAAATCCTTTAGTGTCTTCATTATTTTTTTGATGACCTTCTTGTTAGGCTTGATGTTGTTGGGAATTACAGCAGAAGGAACACCGCGATTTATCTACCTCATGTTTGAGACCATTTCAGCTCTTGCGACAGTTGGGGTAACGGCAAATCTGACGCCAGAATTGGGTAAGCTAGCTCTTAGCATTGTCATGGTGCTCATGTTTATTGGCCGTATCGGTCCCTTGACCTTGCTGGTTAGTCTAGCGGATTACCAGCCTGATAAGAAAGATTTGATTCAGTATATGAAAGCAGATATTAGTATTGGATAAGAAAGGAAGAATGATGTCAGATCGTACGATTGGAATTTTAGGTTTGGGGATTTTCGGGAGTAGTGTCCTGACGGCCCTAGCCAAACAAGATATGAATATCATTGCTATTGACGACCACGCAGAGCGCATCAATCAATTTGAGCCAGTTTTGGCGCGTGGAGTTGTTGGCGATATTACAGACGAGGAACTCCTCAGAACTGCAGGAATTGATACCTGTGATACGGTTGTAGTAGCGACAGGAGAAAATCTAGAGTCGAGTGTGCTTGCAGTTATGCATTGTAAGAGTCTAGGGGTACCAAGGGTTATTGTCAAGGTCAAAAGCCAGACAGCTAAGAAGGTGCTAGAAAAAATCGGTGCCGACTCGGTGATTTCACCTGAGTATGAAATGGGGCAGTCCCTAGCGCAGACCATTCTCTTTCATAACAATGTCGATGTTTTTCAGCTGGATAAAAATGTGTCTATCGTGGAGATGAAGATTCCGAGTGTTTGGGCAGGTCAAAGTCTGAGCCAGCTGGATCTACGTGGCAAATACAACCTCAATGTCCTAGGATTCCGTGAACAAGAAAATTCACCACTGGATGTCCAGTTTGGTCCTAATGACCTCTTGAAAGCAGATGCCTATATCTTGGCGGTCATTAACAATCAGTATCTAGATGACTTGGCAGAATTAAATTCGTAAGGAGGGGGATCCCCTCTTTTTTGATGTCCAAAATAGCAAATAGAGAGACCTGTATTCCAATTGAGACTAGAAGCCCCTTGTATTCTAGTAAAAGTCCTTCAAAAGCTGGACTTTATGGTAGAATAGAAAGAAGTAACAAGAGAGAGTAATACTCTTCGAAAATCTCTTCAAACCACGTCAACGTCGCCTTGCTGTAGGTATGGTTACTGACTTCGTCAGTTCTATCCACAACCTCAAAACAGTGTTTTGAGCTGACTTCGTCAGTCTTATCTGCAACCTCACAACAGTGCTTTGAGCAACCTGCGGCTAGTTTCCTAGTTTGCTCTTTGATTTTCATTGAGTATAAGAAAAAATCAGTCCCCTAAAGGAGTAGATTATGAAGTTATTGTCTATCGCCATCCCTAGCTATAATGCCGCTGCCTATCTTCATTACTGTGTGGAGTCGCTAGTGATTGGTGGTGAGCAAGTTGAGATTTTGATTATCAATGATGGGTCTCAGGATCAGACTCAGGAAATCGCTGAGCGTTTAGCCAGCAAGTATCCTAACATCGTTAGAGCCATCTATCAGGAAAATAAAGGCCATGGGGGTGCCGTCAATCGCGGCTTAGCGGAGGCTTCTGGTCGTTATTTTAAAGTAGTTGATAGTGATGACTGGGTGGATCCTCGTGCCTATTTAAAAATTCTTGAAACCTTGCAGGAACTAGAGAGTGAGGGGCAAGAGGTTGACGCCTTTGTGACCAATTTTGTCTATGAAAAGGAAGGTCAGTCTCGTAAGAAGAGTATGAGTTACGAGTCAGTCTTGCCTGTCCAACAGATTTTTGGCTGGGACCAGGTCGGAAATTTCTCAAAAGGCCAGTATATCATGATGCACTCGCTGATTTACCGGACAGATTTGTTGCGAGCGAGCCAGTTCCAATTGCCTGAGCATACCTTTTATGTTGATAATCTCTTTGTCTTTACCCCCCTTCAGCAGGTCAAGACCATGTACTATCTGCCTGTCGATTTCTATCGTTATTTGATTGGGCGTGAGGACCAGTCTGTCAATGAGCAAGTGATGATTAAGCGCATTGACCAGCAACTCAAGGTCAATCGTCTTTTAGTAGACCAGCTTGATTTATCTAAAGTAAGCCACCCCAAAATGCGAGAATATCTGCTGAATCATATTGAAATCACGACGGTGATTTCCAGTGCCTTGCTCAACCGAGCAGGCACAGCAGAGCATCTTGCCAAAAAACGGGAGCTGTGGACCTATATTCAGCAGGAAAATCCAGAGGTCTTTCAGGCCATTCGCAAGACCATGCTCAGCCGTTTGACCAAACATTCGGTCTTGCCAGCTCGCAAACTTTCCAATGTTGTCTATCAAATCACCAAGTCTGTTTATGGATTTAATTAATATAAGTATTTTATAAGAGGGATTTAAGAAAAATTTTAACTTTTTCTTAATCCTTTTTAATTTTAGGAGATTATACTAGAGTCATCAAATAAAGAAAAACTCTAAGGAGAATCCTATGAAATTCAATCCAAATCAAAGATATATTCGTTGGTCTATTCGCCGTCTTAGTGTCGGTGTTGCCTCAGTTGTTGTGGCCAGTGGCTTTTTTGTCCTAGTTGGTCAGCCAAGTTCTGTACGTGCCGATGTGGTCAATCCAACCCCTGCCCAAGTCGTGCCAGATGCTACTTCGGTGAGTGAAAAGAGTGACTTACCAGTAGAACTTCTCAAAGAAGCAGTCGATACCGCTCTTCCATCAGAGCAGGTAGACTCAACACCTAAAGCAAGCTTGGATGCTACAAGCTCTCCAGAAAAAGTGAATGTAGCTGATAAAGACCAAGTGGTAGCGCCAAAAGAAGAAGTGCAAGCAAAACCAGAATCTAAGAAAGAAACAGAAGATGCGCTTAAACCTGCGACAAATCCTGCGCCTACAGTTTCTGGACAAGACCGTGAAGCAAATGAAGCGCAACTAGCAACCACCCCAGCTGAAGTGCAAAAGGGCGTGGCCGATAATACTAAAGACACAGTAGATGTCCCAGCTACTTACTTGGATAAAGCCAATTTCCCAGGCCCATTCACAGCCGGTGTTAACCAAGTTATTCCTTACGAATTCTTCGCCGGTGACGGTATGTTGACTCGTCTTATCTTGAAGGATTCAGACAAGGCCCCATGGTCAGATAACGGTTCAGCCAAAAATCCGGCTCTCCCACCAGTAGAAAACTTAGGTAAAGGTCTCTATTTCTACGAAGTGGATTTGGCAGGAACTCAAGGTAAATCAGATAAAGATTTGTTAGACTTATTGAAACAAAACGGCACTCAAAGCTATAAAGCTACTATCAAGGTATACGGTGCCAAAGACGGTAAGGCCGATTTGAGCAACCTCGTAGCGACTAAGGATTTGGATGTCAACTTGAATGGCTTAACCACTCCAGCTGAAGTTCAAAAAGGTGTGGCAGACAATACCAAAGACACAGTAGATGTTCCAGCTACTTACTTGGACAAGGCTAACTTCCCAGGCCCATTCACAGCTGGTGTCAACCAAGTCATTCCATATGAATTCTTCGCTGGTGACGGTATGTTAACCCGCCTTATCTTGAAAGCCTCAGACAAGGCTCCATGGTCAGACAATGGTTCGGCTAAAAATCCTGCTCTTCCACCAGTAGAAAAATTGGGCAAAGGCCTCTACTTCTATGAAGTAGATTTGGCAGGAACTCAAGGTAAATCTGACAAAGACCTTCTTGACCTCTTGAAACAAAACGGCACTCAAAGCTACAAAGCTACTATCAAAGTGTACGGCGCAAAAGATGGCAAAGCCGATTTGACAAATCTCGTAGCGACTAAGGATTTGGATGTCAACTTGAACGGCCTAACTACTCCAGCTGAAGTGCAAAAAGGTGTAGCCGACAATACCAAAGACACAGTAGATGTTCCGGCTAGCTACCTTGATAAAGCCAACTTCCCTGGCCCATTCACAGCCGGTGTCAACCAAGTCATCCCATATGAATTCTTCGCCGGTGACGGCATGTTGACTCGCCTTATTTTGAAGGCCTCAGACAAGGCTCCATGGTCAGACAACGGTTCAGCTAAAAATCCCGCTCTTCCACCAGTAGAAAAATTGGGCAAAGGCCTTTACTTCTATGAAGTGGACTTGGCAGGAACTCAAGGAAAATCAGATAAAGAGCTTCTTGACCTTTTGAAACAAAACGGCACTCAAAGTTATAAAGCTACTATTAAAGTGTACGGCGCAAAAGATGGCAAAGCCGATTTGACAAATCTCGTAGCGACTAAGGATTTGGATGTCAACTTGAACGGCCTAACTACTCCAGCTGAAGTGCAAAAAGGTGTAGCCGACAATACCAAAGACACAGTAGATGTTCCGGCTAGCTACCTTGATAAAGCCAACTTCCCTGGCCCATTCACAGCCGGTGTCAACCAAGTCATCCCATATGAATTCTTCGCCGGTGACGGCATGTTGACTCGCCTTATTTTGAAGGCCTCAGACAAGGCTCCATGGTCAGACAACGGTTCAGCTAAAAATCCCGCTCTTCCACCAGTAGAAAAATTGGGCAAAGGCCTTTACTTCTATGAAGTGGACTTGGCAGGTACTCAAGGCAAATCAGACAAAGATTTGTTAGACTTGTTGAAACAAAATGGCACTCAAAGTTACAAGGCAACTATCAAAGTGTACGGTGCGAAAGATGGTAAGGCTGATTTGAGCAATCTCGTAGCGACTAAGGATTTGACAGTAAACTTGAATGGACATCAGTCTCTTACTCCGATGCAATCAGGCTTCGTCCCATCTTCTAATGGTTCAGCTATGCCGGCTCCAATGATGAATAGTCACCAAGATGCGTCTAAGATGAACGCTCAAATGCCAAGTGTCAATCAAGATGAGATGAAATCTCAAATGCCAGCTACTAGCCAGGATAAGATGATGCCTAACAAAGAGCAGGATAAAACCATGGATGCTAGCCAGCCAATGGCAGCACCAAGCATGAAACAAGACCAAGCTCCAGCAGCCCCAAGCAAAATGTCTGATGAAGGCAAGATGGTAGCTAATAACAAGGCGTCAAATCCAATGATGGCTGATAAAATGAAAGACCAAAAAGACATGCTTCCATATACTGGTGAAGCTCAAACATCAATGGCTACTATTGGATTCTTTGGACTCGCCTTGGCTGGACTTCTAGGTGGACTCGGTTTGAAAGCTAAAAAAGAGGAAAATGACTAGTCTAGTTACAGACTTTCTATCTAGGATTTGAAAAATCCAGATATCGATTAGAATGTTCGTAAAGAGATAAAAATAGTGTTATACTATTGTGGTATAGCACTGTTTTTTTCAAAGGAGAGACAGATGGGAAAGACAATTTTACTCGTTGACGACGAGGTAGAAATCACAGATATTCATCAACGCTATCTGGTTCAGGCAGGATATCAGGTTTTGGTGGCCCATGATGGAGTAGAGGCCTTAGAAATATTCAAGCGAAAACCAATTGATTTGATTATTACAGATATCATGATGCCTCGGATGGATGGTTATGATTTGATTAGCGAGGTTCAGTATCAATCTCCAGATCAGCCTTTTCTCTTTATCACGGCTAAGACTAGCGAGCAGGACAAGATTTATGGCCTGAGCTTAGGGGCAGATGACTTTATTGCCAAGCCCTTTAGCCCTCGTGAGCTGGTTTTGCGTGTCCACAATATCTTACGTCGCCTTCATCGTGGAGGTGAGACAGAGGTCGTCAGTCTCGGGGATTTACGGATGAATCACGGTAGCCATGAGGTCCAAGTCGGAGATGTGGCGCTTGATTTGACCGTCAAATCCTTCGACCTTCTATGGCTTTTAGCCAGCAATCCAGAGCGGGTTTTCTCTAAGACAGACCTCTATGAAAAGGTCTGGCAAGAAGACTATGTGGATGACACCAATACCTTGAATGTTCATATTCATGCTCTTCGACAGGAGTTGGCTAAACATGCTAGTTCAGAAACACCGACCATCAAAACCGTCTGGGGCTTGGGCTACAAAATTGAGAAAGCACGAGGTAGTCAATGAAATTAAAAAGTTATATTTTAGTGGGGTATATTATTTCAACACTCCTAACGATTATCGTGGTTTTTTGGGCCATCCAGCGAATGTTAATTGAAGAAAGAGAAATTTATTTCCTAGTGGGTATGACTCTTGTGGCTAGTTTTATCGGTGCTGGGATTAGTCTCTTTCTCCTATCGCCGGTCTTTACTTCATTGGGCAAACTCAAGGAACATGCCAAGCGGGTAGCGGACAAGGACTTTCCATCAAGTCTGGAGGTTCAAGGCCCTGTAGAATTTCAGCAATTAGGCCAAGCTTTCAATGAAATGTCCCATGATTTGCAGGCCACCTTTGATTCCTTGGAAGAAAGCGAACGAGAAAAGGGCTTGATGATTGCTCAACTTTCGCATGATATCAAGACCCCCATCACTTCGATCCAAGCGACGGTAGAAGGGATTTTGGATGGGGTTATCAAGGAAGGAGAACAGGACCATTATCTAGCAACCATTGGGCGTCAGACGGAAAGACTCAATAAACTGGTTGAGGAATTAAATTTTTTGACCCTAAACACAGCTAGAAATCAGGTCGAAACGACCAGCAAGGACAGCATTTTTCTGGACCAGCTCTTGATTGAGTGCATGAGTGAATTTCAATTTTTGATTGAGCAGGAGGAGCGAGATGTCCACTTGCAGGTAATCCCTGAGTCTGCTCGGATTGAGGGAGATTATGCCAAACTTTCTCGTATCTTGGTGAATTTGGTCAATAACGCTTTTAAATACTCAGCTCCAGGAACCAAGCTGGAAGTGGTGGCTAAGCTGGAGAAGAGCCAGCTTTCAATCAGTGTGACCGATGAGGGACAGGGGATTGCCCCAGAGGATTTGGAGAATATTTTCAAACGCCTTTATCGTGTAGAAACTTCGCGTAACATGAAAACAGGTGGTCATGGCTTAGGGCTTGCGATTGCGCGTGAATTGGCTCATCAATTGGGTGGAGAAATCACAGTCAGCAGCCAGTACGGTCTAGGAAGCACCTTTACCCTCTTTCTTACCCTCTCTGGCAATGAAAATAAAGCTTAAAACCCCTTTACAAATCTAGCCATTCATGGTAAAATGGATTTTGTGTGAAATATCAGCAGGAAAGCATGAAGCTCGTCAACAGGTGTCTTATGATAAGTAACCTTGGCTGTTTAGGCGAAGGGCATCTGCACGAATCAGGGCTTTCTAAGTGACTATTTCCACCGAAATATTATTTATATCAGGAGGACATTTACATGTCACGTTATACAGGACCATCTTGGAAACAAGCTCGTCGCCTTGGCCTTTCACTTACAGGTACAGGTAAAGAATTGGCACGTCGTAACTACGTACCAGGACAACACGGACCAAACAACCGTTCTAAATTGTCAGAATACGGTTTGCAATTGGCTGAAAAACAAAAACTTCGTTTCACTTATGGTGTAGGTGAAAAACAATTCCGTAACTTGTTCGTACAAGCTACAAAAATCAAAGGCGGAATCCTAGGTTTCAACTTCATGCTTCTTTTGGAACGTCGTTTGGATAACGTTGTTTACCGTCTTGGTCTTGCGACTACTCGTCGTCAAGCTCGTCAATTCGTAAACCACGGTCACATCCTTGTTGACGGAAAACGCGTTGATATCCCATCATACCGCGTAACTCCAGGTCAAGTGATCTCAGTTCGTGAAAAATCATTGAAAGTTCCAGCTATCCTTGAAGCAGTAGAAGCTACTCTTGGACGTCCAGCATTCGTATCATTCGACGCTGAAAAATTGGAAGGTTCATTGACTCGCTTGCCAGAACGCGACGAAATCAACCCAGAAATCAACGAAGCACTTGTCGTTGAATTCTACAACAAAATGCTTTAATTTTAAGATATATCTTACAGAAAGCCTACAACAGTGGGCTTTTTGCTTTGTCTTAAAATGTTGATTTCTGGGTTTGTCCCCCTTTTTGTCCCCCTTCACAAAGAACTTACAGCTTTCTCATAAAATGAGACGGCTGTTTTTGCTTTTTCTTTGGAGAGATGACTGTAAGTGTCCATAGTCATAGCTAGTGTAGAATGACCTAGACGGTGTTGTAATTCTTTATATGGTATTCCAGAGTTTAGCAAAAGACTAGCCATGTGTGTGTCTGAAACCGTGGAATCCAATATTAGGTACACCAGCATGTTTGAAACGTGTGTTTAAACGAGTTGATAGTGTTTTATCGTGTTTGGGTATTGAGGAAATAAGAGAAGTTTAAAAGTCTATCATTTTAAATTTGATGTTTACAAAATGATAAGCAGATAAGCAAAGCAATAACTTGCCTTAATTGCTTGCATAATGACAAGGAGATAGGAGAGATAAAAATATCTCTTAATTCCTTACCAAATGGTATGGAGAATGGACTTGAACCAAGAGCGAACGCCGAGAAAATGCAAAAAAACACTTAGAAAAATCTAAGCGCTCAAGAGTAGTGGACGGTGTGCCTGTCCCGTCATCTCATACTATGAAGTTGCGTAGCGACACTATCATTTCTACCTCACTTCTCTTTAAACTAATTATATCATAAAGGAGTAGTAGCTTGACCACTGACGAAGTAGAAAAGAAGCTAAAAAGCTATCGTAATAATCTCTTGTTGATTGAATATTAGGATAGGAAAGTTTATAATGAATTTAAAGTAAAGGAGGTTTCGTTTTAGATTTGATGATACCACCAAGCAAAGAGTTATTGATTTTTTATAATCAAATTGATGGGTGGGTTGACCAAGTTTACCCAAACCAAGATAAACCTTCTTCATTGTTTAAGAAAGCACTCCCCAATCTATTTTAGATTTATTTGATAGTGTTAAATAAATCTAAAATTGGTTTTGATTCCCTAGAACACAAGTATTAAAATAATAATTATGGATAAGTTAAACATGAAAAATAAGATAATTGATGTTTATAAAATAGCGCATCGTCTTGTTTCGATTACTGTTGAGAATCCTGATTTTTCAGATTTGAAAATCAATCAGTTTGTTAGAATTGGAGAAAAAGAGTATAGGGTACGTAGTGTCCCTATGATTCATTCAACTCCACCTAAATCTATCTTTAATTTAGATACTTTTACAATTGACTACACTGAGGACGACTTGATGAATAAAGAGGCGGTATTTAGGAGATCGGATAGAGAAGCTTAACGGTTCAATTAGAAATTGTAGTAAGAATCTGGTCTTTTTAATAAAAGACATATAAGAAATGATAGGAAAAATCAGAATAATGACAGATTTTAATGAGAATGGATGCGATGATTTAGGGTTGCTAGATGGGATGTGTGACTCCGTTACAGCAGAATCTTTTCTTGAAGGATACAGTGATTTTTACAAAGAGACTGAAGAGTCAAAAATATGGTGGATTGATAAAATAGATTCTATAGGAGAACATCTATTAAGCTTTGATCGGAAAAAAATTTATAACTTATTTGAGGACTATCCTTATAATATGACTGAAGAAGAGGTTGAAATTTTTGATAGTGAAAATCCTTTTTGGAGAGATTTTTTCTCAGACAGAAAATTATAAGCAATCTATTTATATTTGGCTTTTTGGAAATAAGGCTAATAAAAAATAAAGGTATTTAAAGATGATTAAAATTTCAATTAGTTTGTTACTAGATGCGATTGAAGATAACATAAACGACGAAGAGCTTCAATCTATCGATTTCGAGAGTCATATTAGAAAAATTACAAAAGAATTTCAGGGAGAAAATGGTGAATTCTTAGTAAAAGAAGAAGCGTTTGAAACGCTACCTTTGGACAGAGATACAAAGGATAAAATCATTGAGCAAATAAAACAGAATAGTCAAAATGTTTTTAAAGATGATTTTGACACGTTGTTGCAATTATATTTTTGAGAGTCAAGAATAATTCCTGTGTCTTATTTTACACTAAACAGAAAATGATAAAGATTGATAAACAAATTATTACGATGTACAAAATAGAAGATGGAGTCTCTAAAAGGCAGTATTCTATTGTGAGTGGAGGTTGTAAAGGTATTGCAACTATCGATAAAATTACTTTGGAATATAGCTATGTTGGAGATGATTTAGGGCAATTTACTTCATTTGTCAAAGATACTTTGACTAAAAGTATTAAGTTAGGAAAAGAGTTGCCGGATAAATTTTCGTATGGTTTTGGATAAGTTGTGGAATATCTTATATAGGAGAATCAAGATATATTATGGCAATATTTGATGATTTACAAGCATTGTATGACAATGGTTGGGACGCTTCTTTTGATTATAATGGTCAAGTATGTGGCATTTTTCCTAATTCTGTTTATGATATTGTTGTTATTGTTGCGGACAACGAATATAGAGCATCTTCTTTCGATGATTTAATTTCTTTACAGATTGAAGGGAAAACTTTGCTGGAAATCATGAGTGAGGTTGAAGTACAATATGGTTGAAGGACACTAGAGAAAAAGATAGGTAATAAACTGAAATGCACGGATTGAAAGTTGAGAAAAAAGTGCTATAATGAAGATATGAAGGATAGAGGTTGAGAATCTGTCACCAACGCGCCACTTATAGTGGGTCGAGAAATGCAGGAGCCCCGACAGTCCTGCCTATCCTTGCAAGTCAATCAGCCCTTAGCTATGAATCTAGGGGCTTTTTGCTTTGTCTTAAAATGTTGTTTATGGGTTTGTTTAGAGATTTGTTAGTAAGGTTATTTGTATATCTAAGTCTATCTATTCCAAGAATTACACGATGTTGATGATATAAATCTGGTATGATATAATATTTTGGCCCCCTCAATTTAATGAAGGGAGGTGTTACATATGTTAGAAACTTTACTCACAGTGTTTCTAGCTCCGTTACTTATTAACGTGTTATCTGAGCTTTTCAAGTTATGGTTTAAGAAACGTAAGAAGTAATGGTTAACCCTTTTAGAGGGTAGCAAAAAACCCCATCGGTGGCACGGTGGGGCTTTTTTAGTTACATATGCTGTAACTTTACTCACATTGTAAGTTCATTCTAACACAACCCTTTCGATATTTCAAGCTTTTGTTGTTTTTTGTTATTTATAAGCGATATTGATGATATAAATCTGGTATGATATAATATTTTAGCCTCCTCAGTTTAATGAAGGGAGGTGTTATGTATGCTAGAGTTACTTTCCCTTTTTCTAGCTCCGTTACTTGTTAACGTACTATCTGAGCTTTTCGAGCTATGGATAAAGAGACGTAGCAAGTAGCATTTAACCCTTTTAGAGGGTAGCAAAAAACCCCATCGGTGGCACGGTGGGGCTTTTTAGTTATATATGCTAGAAGCATTATTTTCCCTTTATGCTTTCATTCTAACACAACCCCTCCGATGTTTCAAGCTTTTGTTTTGATATTTCCTCAGAGTATGTTTGTTGTTTGAGTCAGCTCAACTGAAATTAGCCCACGCGCTACTAGCCTCCATTCTACAGCAAAGAAATCAACTTTTTTCTAGGGGATTTCCGCCCTCATTTTGCTCTTTTGTGCTAAAATAGACTTATAAATTGAAAATAAGGAATGTTTATGAAATCGGGTAATGGTTTTTGGAAAGGCTGTCTCTATTTTTGGGGCTTCTTGTTCTTACTGGGCCTTTTGGTCCAATATGCTCTTCCGCTTGCGGCTTGTGTCCTGCTAGGCTATGGTGGTTATCGTCTCTATAAACGTTGGCGCTATCCTCTTTTGCAGGATGCTTCTCTAGACGATCGGATTGAGCTTTTAAAAGCTCGGATTCGTCAGGCGGACAAAGATATTCAGCAGTTAGAGGGAATCTTGGTAGAAAAAGGTTCAGATTCCTATAAGAGTCTGGCCAATCAAGTATTAATCGAACTGCGGGAAATCCATCAGGAGGCGGATCGTCTCAAGTCCTATATCGATGCTGATGTCTACAATCGTATTGACAAAAAGGTTCGTACAGTAAGGGCAAACATCGATGTTCAGCTAGAACGTTTGGATAGAGAAAGTCAGGTAGATCTTGAAAATGCGGAGCCAGAGGAATTAGCTCCAGAATTATCCCAGACCTTGGCTAATATTGCCGTTGACCATCAGGCTATTTTAGACAAGATTGCTACCTCTGCTGAAGGGGATAAGGAAGAATTGACTGCCATTCATAGTTTGAAGATGGAGAAATTCCAAACGATTTTAGAAGGTTATTTAAAGATTAAGGCCAATCCGAAGAACTATAATCGGGCAGAAGAACGCTTAGAGCAAGCTAAAGCAGCTATCGAACAATTTGACCTTGAGCTAGACCAAGTCTTGAGAGAACTCAATGAAACAGATATGCGTGATTTTGATATCAGTCTGCGTATCCTAGAAAAAGATCGCAAAGAATAGGTTAGAAATAAAGGAGTAACCATGACAGAATTTAATTTTGATATTGACCAGATTGCCAATAATACGGTAGCTAAGGTAGATAAGACAACCCAAATCATCGAGACCAATACTGGCTCAGATAAGACCTTGACCTTCCTTGAAAAGTTGAGCCCTGAGCAGCAAGAAGGAATCAAGGCGCGCGTGCCCCAGTTAGTAGACCAGTTTGTCACAAATCAAAATGCCCTTTTGGATTTTGGACAATCTGCTGTCGAAAGTGTGAATAATACGGTCAATCGTATCTTGTCAGAACAAAAGAAACTGCAGATTCCCCAAGTGGATGACTTACTCAAGAATACCAACCGTGAGTTGCAAGGCTTTGTCGTCAAATACAAGAACGCTGAAATTGCTGAGTTAGAAGAAAAGCCAAACTTTTTGCAACGACTGTTCAACAAGAGCAAGAATACGCTACAAGAATTTTACTTTGACTCAAAAACAGTGGAGCAAAAACTCGATGGCATGGCTGCCGCAGTGGTCAAGCAAGAAGATGTCTTAGCTCGAAATATCGTCTCTGCTGAGATGTTGATTGAGGACAATACCAAATCCATTGAAAATCTAGTGGGAGTGATTTCCTTTATCGAAGCCAGCCAGACAGAAGCTGGTAATCGCGCTGCAGAACTGAAATCTCAAGCTGACCAACTCGATACAAGTACGGTAGAATACCAAACCAAATCACAAGAATTGGCCCGCATGGCTGAAGTGGTCAATACCCTTGAACAACAGCACACTGAGTATGTCAGCCGTCTCTATGTTGCCTGGGCAACAACACCTCAGATGCGCAATCTTGTGAAGGTGTCATCTGATATGCGCCAAAAATTGGGCATGCTTCGTCGTAATACGATTCCGACAATGAAGCTTTCTATTGCCCAACTGGGTATTTTGCAACAATCAATGAAATCAGGTGTCGTGGCAGATGCCATTGTCAATGCCAACAATGCTGCCCTTCAGATGCTAGCTGAGACCAGCAAGGAAGTGATTCCGCAGATGGAGAGAATTGCCCAAAGTCCGACAGTCGCTGTTGAGTCTGTTACCAAACTGGCTGAAAGTCTGGTCGCTCAAAACCAAGGTATCGTCGCAGCTATTGAATTGGGACGCCAGAAACGTGCCCAACTAGAAACAACCATCGTCAAGTCCGCAGAAATGATCAATGATTCTGTCAAACTACGCGATGAGAAAATCGTCCAAGCCCTTCTAGACCAAGGAAAGGCCGCTCAGAAAGAAGTACAAGAATGATACACAAGTCCCTTGCAATGTAGATTTGCAGGGGATTTTGGATTCTTCCTATATATTAGAGCCTCTAATTTATTTCACAAAAAATGTAGTCATTCGGTTGATTTTTATTGCAATGTACTGAAATTAACAAAAAGAAAAAACGCTGATTAAGCGTTTTTCTTCTGTATTGATTCGTATTGAATGCTTACTTAACTTCTGTAAACACAACGTGTTTGCGAAGTTTTGGTGAGTATTTCTTCAATTGAAGACGGTCTGGAGTGTTACGTTTGTTTTTAGAAGTAAGGTACAAGCGTTCACCAGATTCTTTGTGTTCAAGTGTAATATTTACGCGCATGGTATCTCCCTTCTATTATTCAGCTGATGCAGCTTTAGCGATTTTACGTCCTTTGTAGTATCCTTTAAGTGATACACGGTGAGAACGTGAGTAATCTCCAGTAGTTTCGTCAAAGTTTACAGATGGAGCTGTTACTTTGTAGTGTGTACGACGTTTGTTTTTCTTCGCTTTTGAAGTGCGACGTGCAGGTACTGCCATTTTGATTTCTCCTTTAGGTATTTATATTCGATTCAATCTACTGATTTTCATCAACCATACTAGGATAACACATTTTTTTTGTAAAGTAAAGTTACTTGACAAAAAAAGATGAAAAAATTAGAAGGTCATCAACCGAATTAATCGAAATTTTCTGAAAATTCAAGAATTTTCTTCTGTTCATTGCTTTTAAAATGTGCTATAATAGTAAAAACTGAAATGGGAGGGAACAAATGACTGAATTAGATAAACGTCACCGCAGTAGCATTTATGACAGCATGGTAAAATCGCCAAACCGTGCCATGCTTCGTGCGACTGGTATGACAGATAAGGACTTTGAAACACCGATTGTGGGAGTGATTTCAACTTGGGCGGAAAATACACCATGTAACATTCACTTGCATGATTTTGGGAAATTGGCGAAAGAAGGTGTCAAATCTGCAGGTGCTTGGCCTGTACAGTTTGGTACTATTACCGTAGCGGACGGGATTGCCATGGGAACGCCTGGTATGCGTTTCTCTTTGACATCTCGTGATATCATTGCGGACTCAATCGAGGCGGCTATGGGTGGTCACAACGTCGATGCCTTTGTCGCTATCGGTGGCTGTGACAAGAACATGCCTGGTTCTATGATTGCTATTGCTAATATGGATATTCCAGCTATTTTTGCCTATGGTGGAACCATTGCACCCGGAAATCTTGATGGCAAAGACATCGACTTGGTTTCTGTTTTTGAGGGTATCGGAAAATGGAACCATGGGGATATGACAGCTGAGGATGTGAAGCGTCTTGAATGTAATGCCTGCCCTGGCCCTGGTGGCTGTGGTGGTATGTACACTGCTAATACCATGGCGACTGCTATAGAAGTTTTGGGTATGAGTTTGCCAGGCTCTTCATCTCACCCAGCTGAATCAGCTGATAAGAAAGAAGACATCGAAGCAGCAGGACGTGCTGTTGTTAAGATGTTGGAACTTGGTCTCAAACCGTCAGATATCTTGACTCGTGAAGCCTTTGAAGATGCTATCACTGTAACTATGGCTCTTGGTGGTTCTACAAATGCCACTCTTCATTTGCTTGCCATTGCCCATGCGGCTAATGTTGACTTGTCACTTGAGGACTTCAATACAATCCAAGAACGCGTTCCTCACTTGGCAGACTTGAAACCTTCTGGTCAGTATGTCTTCCAAGACCTCTACGAAGTCGGTGGTGTCCCAGCGGTTATGAAGTACTTGTTGGCAAATGGTTTCCTTCATGGAGATCGCATCACATGTACTGGTAAGACTGTCGCTGAGAACTTAGCTGACTTTGCAGACCTCACACCAGGTCAAAAAGTCATTATGCCACTTGAAAATCCAAAACGTGCAGATGGTCCGCTTATCATCTTGAACGGGAACCTTGCACCAGACGGTGCGGTTGCTAAGGTATCAGGTGTGAAAGTGCGTCGTCACGTTGGTCCAGCTAAAGTCTTTGACTCAGAAGAAGATGCGATTCAGGCCGTTCTGACAGATGAAATCGTTGATGGCGATGTAGTCGTTGTTCGTTTCGTTGGACCTAAGGGTGGCCCTGGTATGCCTGAGATGCTATCACTTTCATCAATGATCGTTGGTAAAGGTCAAGGAGACAAGGTTGCTCTCTTGACGGATGGCCGCTTCTCTGGTGGTACCTATGGTCTGGTTGTTGGACATATCGCTCCTGAAGCTCAGGATGGTGGACCTATTGCCTACCTCCGTACAGGCGATATTGTTACGGTTGACCAAGATACCAAAGAAATTTCAATGGCCGTATCTGAAGAAGAACTTGAAAAACGTAAGGCAGAAACAACTTTGCCACCACTTTACAGCCGTGGTGTTCTTGGTAAATATGCCCACATCGTATCATCCGCTTCACGCGGAGCCGTGACAGACTTCTGGAATATGGACAAGTCAGGTAAAAAATAAACTCATACTCTTCGAAAATCTCTTCAAACCACGTCAACGTCGCCTTGCCGTACTCAAGTACAGCCTGCGGCTAGTTTCCTAGTTTGCTCTTTGATTTTCATTGAGTATCAAAAAGCAAGCCAACTTCGGCTTGCTTATTTTTATCTTCAAAAGTAATTTTCCTGCTTAACGGGGTGGCAGTCCAAGGGCAATACGGCCGTAGCGACTGATTCGTGTGATCTTCCAGGCAGGCGACCAGGTAACTTCAACCTTGACATCTTCGATACCCTCGATTTGTTTCAGACCTGCAACGATTTCGATAGGCAGGCTTTCTGCACAATCGCAGGCAGTATCGGTGAAGGTCATGACAATCTTGCAGAGACCCGTTTCGTCCAGATTGATTTCATAAATCAGTCCTAGATTGTAAACATCTAATTCCACATCTGTATCAAAAACCTTCTCTAGTTTTTCGATAATTTGGTCTTGTAAGGCCAAAGCGCGGTCATTGATTTTGATATCGTCTCTCATAACAGTCCCTCCACGTGATAAATATCCTCTATTTTCTCATAATTCTGACAATTTGGCAAGTTTTTGATGAATTTTCTGAAAAATATGATAAAATGAAGAAAATACGGAATCAAGGGGATGCCTATGGAGCAGATTGGAAAAGTATTTAGACAATTACGAGAGTCAAGAAATGTCTCGCTGAGACAGGCGACTGGGGGACAATTTTCTCCGTCTATGTTGTCCCGATTTGAAACTGGTCAGAGTGAGCTTTCGGTGGAAAAGTTTCTATTTGCCCTAGAAAATATCTCTGCCAGTGTGGAGGAAATCCTCTTTCTAGCTAGAGGTTTTCAGTATGATACAGATTCTGAGTTGAGAAAAGAAATCATAGATGTCTTGGACCTAAAGAATATAGCACCTCTTGAGGATTTGTATCGCCAGGAGTATCAAAAGTATGCCTATTCTCAAAACAAGCAGAAGCATATTCTAAATGCAATTATTATCAAGTCTTATATGAAGGGCATGGATGAAACGGTAGAGTTAACGGCAGAGGAAGGGAAAGTCCTTCATGACTACTTGTTTTCTACCGAGATTTGGGGAATCTATGAACTCAATTTGTTCTCAGTCAGTTCTCCATTCTTATCTGTTTCTCTTTTTACTAGATATGTACGAGAAATGGTCCGCAAATCTGATTTTCTAATGGAAATGTCTGGTAATCGAAACCTTTTTCACACCATGCTATTGAATGGTTTTTTAGCTAGCATTGAATGTGAAGAATTTACCAATGCCTCTTATTTTAAACGTGTCATCAAAGAGCATTTCTACAAGGAAAATGAGACCTATTTCCGAATTGTCTATTTGTGGGCGGAAGGTCTCCTTGATAGCAAGCAAGGCAGAGTCAAGGAAGGTCAGAAAAAGATGGAAGATGCTGTCCATATTTTTGAGATGCTTGGCTGTAACAAATCTGCTGAATACTATAGAAATACGACCGATTGTTGAATATCTGCAAACCAAGAAAAGAATTTGAAATTTTAAGCGATAGAACTTTTGACTAATCTCAGGTCGTTACAAAAGTTCTATCGTTTCTTTGCTCATTTTGTGTGTTGCATATATTCAAAAGTTTTCCCGTTCAATTTCTAAGTGCTATACTGTAGTCATACTTCATATAGAACTTATACTCTTCGAAAATCAAATTCAAACCACGTCAGCTTCACCTTGCCGTACTCAAGTACAGCCTTCGGCTAGCTTCCTAGTTTGCTCTTTGATTTTCATTGAGTATTTGAACAAGAAGGGAGATTACCTATGAAACTATTGTTTAGAAATCAAGCTTATCGACTCTTGACTTTGTCACGCTTCTTCAATGCTTTTGGTGCTTCAATTTTTAACCTGGTATTTATCGTCTATGCATCGACCCTGTCACAAGCATCTTTTGCGGTTGCTATGGCGAATATTGTCATGATTCTTCCGACTCTCTTTACAGTTTTTGTAGGGATTCGGGCAGATTACACAAGGGACAAGGTCAAATGGATGACTTACAGCGGTTTGTTTCAGGCGGTTTTATTTTTTCTGGCAGCCCTAGTTGTTCAGCAAGCTAGTTTATTTGCCTTTTCTAGCCTGTGTTTAATCAATGTCATTAGTGATGTTATCAGTGATTTTGCAGGTGGCTTGCGCATGCCTCTTATTAAGGAAAAAGTAGCTGAAGATGATCTGATGGAGGCTTATTCTTTTTCCCAGTTCATCACCTATATTTCAGCTATTGGTGGTCAAGCTTTCGGAGTCTGGCTCTTAGGGCTATCGGTCAATAATTTTTCCCTCGTTGCGGGAATCAATGCCTGTTTTTTCCTCGTATCAGCCGTGATTCTCTTTTTAGGAAAAAGCAAATTGAGCCTGTCACTTTCAGCTGCTGATGGTAAATCACTAAAAAATGAGAAGCTTCCTATCAAAGAGCAGTTCCTAACGATTTATCGAAATTTACGTCTCGTTTTTCTTAAAGGTGGACAGAAAAACTTTGGATTCATGATCTTTGCTGTCTTACTTATCAATGCCTTGGGTGGGGCTTTAGGAAGCATCTATAACATCTTCTTTTTGAGCCATTCTCTCTTGAATTTTTCTTACACAGAGGCACTATTTATCAATCAATTCGGTGTTTTAGTAGCAATCATCATCAGTAGCCTTACGGGCAATGATTATTTTGGGAAGCAGTCTTTGCCTAGATTGATGATGTGGGTGACCGTAGGACTCAGTCTAATTGGTCTAGCTAATTTATTCAATCAAGTCGTACTTGGTTTACTATTTCTCTTTTCAACTCTGTATGTGTCTGGTAAAGTTCAACCAAAGATTAGTGCCATGCTCATGAAAAATCTAGCTCCAGATGTTCTAGCTCGTACCAGTAATTTTTTAGGTTTATTGTTTACCTTATCCATACCTGTGGGAACAGCTTGTTTTTCACTTATAGCTGTATGGAATATACAGTTGACTTGGATGCTATTTGTTGGTCTTTCCTTGCTCGCTATTCTTTTGACAGTTATTAATCTCAAAAATGATATCTAATACTCTTCGAAAATCTCTTCAAACCACGTCAACGTCGCCTTGCCGTAGGTATGGTTACTGACTTCGTCAGTTCTATCTACAACCTCAAAACACTGTTTTGAGCAACCTGCGGCTAGTTTCCTAGTTTGCTCTTTGATTTTCATTGAGTATAAATCCTAATTTTTTTCTTACTGTTTTAATCCCTCTATTTATGGTAAAATAAGACTATTAAGTTTAAAGAGGATTCCCTATGAAATTACAAAAACCAAAAGGAACGCAGGATATTTTACCTGCTGAGTCTGCCAAATGGCAGTACGTTGAGGGCTTTGCCCGTGAGATTTTCAAGCGCTATAACTATGCAGAAGTGCGCACGCCTATTTTTGAGCACTACGAGGTTATTAGCCGTTCTGTTGGAGATACAACGGATATCGTGACCAAGGAAATGTACGATTTTTATGACAAGGGTGATCGCCATATTACCCTCCGTCCAGAAGGAACAGCGCCCGTTGTCCGTTCCTACGTGGAAAATAAACTCTTCGCCCCAGAAGTGCAAAAGCCAAGTAAGTTCTACTACATGGGACCTATGTTCCGTTACGAGCGTCCACAGGCAGGGCGTTTGCGCCAGTTCCACCAGATTGGTGTTGAATGTTTTGGATCAAGCAATCCAGCTACCGATGTGGAAACAATCGCGATGGCGGCCCATTTCTTGAAAGAAATCGGTATCCAAGGTGTCAAATTGCACCTCAACACTCTTGGAAATCCTGAGAGCCGTGCAGCCTACCGTCAAGCCTTGATTGACTATCTGACACCGCTCAAGGAGACCTTGTCTAAGGATAGCCAACGTCGCTTGGAGGAAAATCCTCTCCGTGT
Source organism: Streptococcus mitis (assembly GCF_946190285.1). Lineage (GTDB taxonomy): Bacteria > Bacillota > Bacilli > Lactobacillales > Streptococcaceae > Streptococcus > Streptococcus mitis_CP. Next base: position 97,021 of record NZ_CAMHZX010000005.1, read on the forward strand.
CTTGGACTCTAAGGAAAAAGAAGACAAGGTGGCAGTAGAGAATGCGCCGTCTATCTTGGACTTCCTTGATGAAGAAAGCCAAGCTCATTTTGATGCTGTACGTCAGATGTTGGAAAATCTTGGAGTAGACTATATCATCGATACCAATATGGTGCGTGGTCTGGACTACTATAACCACACCATTTTCGAGTTTATCACTGAGATTGAGGGCAATGACTTGACAGTCTGTGCGGGTGGTCGTTATGACGGTTTGGTTTCTTACTTTGGAGGCCCTGAAACTGCTGGCTTTGGTTTTGGACTTGGTGTAGAGCGTCTGCTTCTCATTCTTGAAAAGCAAGGTGTAGCCCTTCCTATTGAAAATGCTTTAGATGTCTATATCGCAGTCTTGGGAGAAGGAGCAAATGTCAAGGCCTTGGAGTTGGTACAGGCTCTTCGCCAACAAGGATTCAAAGCAGAGCGTGATTACCTCAATCGTAAACTCAAAGCTCAGTTCAAGTCAGCCGATGTCTTTGCGGCTAAGACTCTCATCACCCTAGGAGAGAGCGAAGTCGAAAGCGGACAAGTGACGGTCAAGAACAATCAAACACGAGAAGAAGTGCAAGTGTCACTTGAGGCAATCAGCCAAAACTTCTCAGAAATCTTTGAAAAACTAGGCTTTTAATAGTATTTAAAACCGGTCAGAGAACTACTCTGACCTTTTTCTTTTGCAAAATGACAAAAATCATAAACTTTTTGACAAATATGCTTGTCAAAAAGAAAAAGATATGTTACAATAAATTCAAGTTAAGAAATAGGAAGTAGAAAGGAGCTATGATGTGGGTACTAGTATTTATACTATTTATGATTTTCTTTTATTCTAATAATTCTAAAAAAATCAAGAAACTAGAGAATAAAATCAAAAAACTTGAGCGAAAAGAGAAAGGAAACGCAGAAATGTCGAGATTATTGCAAGAAATGATTGGAAAGAAACCAATTATAACGGGAGTGTATATTGGGCCAGATAACTGGGAAGTTGTGGATGTTGACGAGGAATGGGTCAAACTACATAGCGTTGATAAAGAGGGGAAAGAAAAATTCAAGTTGCAACGTATTGAGGATATCCAAACCGTTGAATTTGAGGGAGAGTAGGTGTGTAATATGCAACTAAAAAATCGTCTAAAAGAGCTTCGGGCTCGCGATAGTCTCAATCAAACCGACCTAGCCAAGCTGGCAGGGGTTTCCAGACAGACCGTTAGCCTACTAGAACGGGATGAGTACACCCCATCCATTATCATTGCCCTGAAAATATCTCACATTTTCAACGAAACAGTCGAATCGGTATTTCGCTTGGAGGAGGACGAGTGATGAACAAGTATAAAGTGATTTATTATGTAGTTGCCATAGCTTTATTAGTCAGCGTGTGTCTACTAATTGGAACAAATCTAGGATGGTTTGATCTCTATTACAGCGACCAATTTATCTGGGCCTACTTTGCTCTTATCCCAGTCGTTGACTGGATTGAAAAGAAAGCAAACAATTTAGCAAGTGAAAAAGGAGAATGAATATGAAAAAGAATAAGAAAGGTGGATTGTTATTTTTAATGTCTGTTGTCTTTGGAGGCTTCTTGGGCATGTTTGTAGGGATGTTTAAGGCACGTGCCGAATCCAACGGAATTATTTTAGATGTAAAACCCTTGATACCATGGCTATCAGCTATCAGCTTACTACTAGCCGTCATTATTCTTTTTTTGACTTTCAATTTCCTAAAGAAAAGCAGAAAATTTCATTCCTTGTATCAAGAGGAAATGGATGATGATCTGAATGAAACCTATTATGTGCAGATGTATCGGAATCTCGAGTTTGGAACCATTGCTTTTAATATTGCAAGCGTAGCAATTTCATTGTCTATTTTTCTCTCATTAAATGAAGTGGTTATATTGCATACAGGCCACCAAACATTTTCCCTCTCTTTCGTAGTCTTTGTGCTATCCTTAGTCGCTCAAAAATCTCTTTTTAAAACAATTGCGATTGTTCGTCAGTTTGATTTGGCATTTTTCTCTACACCAAAGGATGTCTTGGACTATATCAATTCTTATGATGAAGGGGAGCGCCAGGCTAATTTTGAACAGAGTTTTCGGATTTTATTCCAATTAAACCAATATGTCTTACCAGCCTTATATGTTTTTCTTATTATCATTTCTTTCTTGACAGGAGAGATTCAACTACTAGCCTTCTTGCTTGTAGGAGCCATCCATGTTTATATCAATGTGATGCAGTTGCCTATGGTAAAACGTTATTTCAAATAAAGGAGTTTCTATGATTCGTGTTGAAAATGTAAGCAAAAGTTTTGGGAGCAAAAAAGCTCTTCATCAGATTTCTTTTGAGATTAAGGAAGGTGAAATCTTTGGTTTTCTTGGGCCTTCTGGTTCAGGTAAAACAACCATGATCAACGTCTTAACAGGTCAGTTGGCTGCAGATCAAGGTAAAACAGTTTTGTTAGGCAAGGATTCTCAAGATTTAACCTCAAATGATTTGGAACAAATTGGTATAGTTAGTGATGGCAGTGGTTTTTATGAAAAGATGAGTCTTTACAAAAATCTTCTCATCTATGCTAAGCTATATGGTCTCAAGTCAGATAGAGTAAATCAGGTGCTCCAACAGGTTGGATTAGCAGATGCTAAAGATATTATCGCAGAAAAGTTATCTACAGGAATGAAACAACGAATGTTCTTGGCTCGTGCCCTTCTGAATGCTCCTAAGATTCTTTTCCTAGATGAGCCAACCAGTGGCTTAGACCCTACAACATCTAAGATGATTCATACCCTACTTCAAGAATTAAAGCAGGCGGGGACAACTATCTTTTTGACCACGCATGATATGAATGAGGCAACTCTGCTTTGTGATCGCTTATCTCTTTTAAATAAGGGTAACTTAATAGAGTATGGAAGTCCGCAAGATATTATTCAGAAGTATCATGTGGATAAGAAAGTACATGTGGTTTATAACGATGGACGAGAACAGATAGTTCCATTTGAAGAATTACCATATTTAGACACGACAGATTTGATGGTGGTTCACTCTTGTGAGCCAACTTTAGAAGAAATCTTTATCAGATTGACAGGAGAAAAGTTAGATGTTTAGAAAATTAAATGCCCTACTATGGTTAAGATTACAAGTTCTTATCAGCAATTCAACTTTGTTAGCAACTTTATTGATGCCTTTTGGTACTGCTGTTCTATATAATGAACTTTCAAATAAGAATGGACAATTGAGCCTATTTTTACTATCTGCTAGCTTGACGATGGTCTTGAGCATGGGAAGTGGTTATATGGTATCGATTATGATGGCAGAAGATAAGGAAAAACGAAATCTCAAATCACTCATTCTAAGTGGTGTGACAGCAACAGAATATACTTTCAGTATGCTCGTTCTCCCTATTTTGATAATGTTGGTTGCGATGATTGTACTTCCCATCTATCTTAAAGTAGATGTATCTGGTTATTTATTTGCCTATGCTATCTATTTGCTCCTAGCAACTATTTGTATTATTTTTCTCAACCTTCTAATAGGTGCGGTGTCAGATACTCAATCTAAAGCGCAAGTCTATAGTATCTTTCCTATGTTAATTGTCTCTATTTTACCCATGATTGCTTCTCAAAATGATACGGTTCAAAAAGTGTTGGATTACTCGTTCGTTGGTCCTATTGTAAATCTTTTAAATAAAAAAGGTGGAGAAATATCTTTTTCTAACATCGGTATGTTACTTGCATGGGTACTTGTGTTAGGGATAGCAAACCTCTTTGTATTGAAAAACAGCTATAAAGCAAGATAGGAGATCTTTATGAAACTACTTAAAAACCTTGGCTGGTTTCTTCTAGCTGTTCTATCCTTTTTATTCATCTATGGCTTCATTCAGGTGCTCGCGACTACGTCGCTTGCCTTAGGCGGTTCACCCTATGCTGTGACCTTGCTCTATGTGGCCTTGGCTGGAGTTTATGTGTACGGCATTTACAAATGGTATCAGAAAGGTCCTGTTCGTATTGAGAAGAGTGGCTTCAACCGATTTATTTGGCTTCCTGCCTTGGTTTGGTTCTTATCTCTGGTTGTCCAGTTTTTCTTGCCAAATGATCCTTCAGTAAATCAGCAAATAGCGATAGACTTGACCTTGTCTCAACCACTTTTCTCATTCTTTGCGGTCGTTATTTTTGCTCCTTTGACGGAAGAACTTATCTTTAGAGGGATGTTAGCACGCTACCTCTTTCCTAAGCAGGACAATAGGAAACAAACTCTGATTTTTCTTCTGGTATCCAGTGTTCTGTTTGCCTTGATTCATTTCCCAGGTGATGTGCAACAATTTTTTGTCTATTTTAGCCTTGGTTTTAGTTTGGGCTTGGCTTATATTAGCAGAAAAGGTCTGGTCTACAGTATTTCTCTCCACGCTTTGAATAATTTAGTCGGCTTTTTGATGATTCTCATGCTATAATAGAGTCAGGAGGTCACATGAAACGAGTAATTTTATTAGCAGTGATTCAAGCAGTCGTTCTATTTTTCATCATTGGAGCGCTAGCTTATGCCTTTAAGGGCGATTTCTTCTACAACTATCTAGCAGTTGTCTTTGCTCCTATTGCAGGTGTCTTGCGCTTTGGGACAGCTTACACAACGGAGATTGTCTTGCCTCGAAAGGCAGCTGAAATTGCAGAAAAACGTAAAGCAGGCAAAAATTCAAAATAAAAGAGTCCGATGAACTTCATCGGATTTTTGTATGGGCGTCAATTTTTAGAGTCTTCACTTGATTTTTAAAGACTGGCAAACTTTTCTGATGATTTTCATGAAGAGCCTGCGCTTTTATGGTAAAATAGTAACAGAATAAAAGAGGAGAGAAATAATGAAACGTAGTATGTATGCTGGTCGTGTTCGTGAGGAACACATCGGACAAGAAATGACCTTGAAAGGATGGGTTGGCCGTCGTCGTGACCTTGGTGGTTTGATCTTTATCGACCTTCGTGACCGTGAAGGAATCATGCAGTTGGTTATCAACCCTGAAAAAGTCTCTGCAGAGGTCATGGCAACAGCTGAAAGCCTTCGTAGTGAATTTGTTATCGAGGTGACTGGTCAGGTCGCTGCGCGTGAGCAAGCCAATGATAAGTTACCAACTGGTGCAGTTGAGTTAAACGTGACAGCTCTGACAGTGCTGAATACGGCTAAGACAACCCCATTTGAGATTAAGGATGGCATTGAGGCCAATGACGATACACGTTTGCGTTACCGTTACCTTGACCTTCGTCGTCCAGAAATGTTGGAAAATCTTAAACTTCGTGCTAAGGTGACCCACTCTATCCGCAACTACTTGGATGAGTTGGAGTTTATCGACGTGGAGACACCATTCCTTTCTAAGTCAACGCCTGAAGGGGCGCGTGACTATTTGGTGCCATCTCGTGTTAATAAAGGGCATTTTTACGCGCTTCCTCAAAGTCCGCAAATCACTAAGCAGTTATTGATGAATGCTGGTTTTGACCGTTACTACCAAATCGTTAAATGTTTCCGTGACGAGGACTTGCGTGGTGACCGCCAGCCTGAGTTCACACAGGTTGACTTGGAAACATCTTTCCTTACTGAGCAAGAAATCCAAGATATCACAGAAGGCTTGATTGCGCGTGTCATGAAGGAAACAAAAGGCATTGAAGTCACTCTGCCTTTCCCACGTATGAAGTATGATGACGCTATGGCTCTTTACGGTTCTGACAAGCCTGATACTCGTTTTGACATGTTGCTTCAGGACCTGACAGAAGTGGTCAAAGGTGTAGACTTTAAAGTCTTTTCAGAAGCACCTGCTGTAAAAGCAATTGTAGTCAAAGGAGCTGCGGACAACTATTCACGTAAAGACATTGACAAAATGACGGAAGTAGCCAAACAATATGGTGCCAAAGGTCTTGCTTGGGTCAAGGTTGTTGATGGAGAATTAAACGGACCAGTTGCCAAGTTCTTGACTGGTATCCAAGAAGAATTGACAACAGCGCTTGCTCTTGAAGATAAGGACTTGGTTCTCTTTGTGGCGGATACGCTTGAAGTGGCCAATGCAACTCTTGGTGCCCTTCGTGGACGTATTGCCAAAGAGCTTGGTTTGATTGACAATGATAAATTCAACTTCCTTTGGGTGGTTGACTGGCCAATGTTTGAATGGTCTGAAGAAGAAGGCCGCTACATGAGTGCTCACCATCCGTTCACCCTTCCACAGGAAGAGACTGCTCACGAATTAGAAGGTGATTTGGCTAAGGTTCGTGCCATTGCTTACGATATCGTCTTGAACGGTTATGAACTTGGTGGTGGTAGCCTTCGTATCAACCAAAAAGATCTTCAAGAACGCATGTTCAAGGCTCTTGGTTTCTCAGCCGAAGAAGCAAATGACCAGTTTGGCTTCCTTCTTGAAGCCATGGACTATGGTTTCCCACCACACGGTGGCTTGGCTATCGGGCTTGACCGATTTGTCATGCTTTTAGCAGGGGAAGAAAATATCCGTGAAGTTATTGCCTTTCCTAAGAACAACAAGGCAAGTGACCCAATGACACAAGCTCCTTCAACAGTAGCTCTCAAACAACTAGAGGAACTCAGCTTACAAGTAGAAGAAGATGAAACAAGCAAAACGAATTAAGCGGTGGCGCTATTATCTGCGCCGCTTTGCTCATCAGATAAAAATTTTACGTGTCTTACAAAGCATCTCTCGCGAAAAATATGATGAGAAGATTTCGGCCTCTCTGGTCTATGGTTTTTTATCAGCAGTAGCGGTCAATTTCTTTTTCCAACCAGGTCATGTGTATTCGAGTGGTGCGACAGGTCTGGCACAGATTATCTCTGCCTTGAGTAATCACTGGTTTGGTTTTCATATTCCGATTTCGCTGACCTTCTACGCCATTAATTTTCCTTTGATGGTCTTGGCTTGGTATCAGATTGGCCATAAGTTCACCGTCTTTACCTTTATCACGGTATCCATGAGTTCTTTCTTTATCCAGTTTGTCCCTGTGGCGACCTTGACGGAGGATCCTATTATCAATGCCCTTTTTGGGGGTGTTGTCATGGGCTTGGGGATTGGTTTTGCTCTTCGAAACAATATCTCCAGTGGTGGAACGGATATCGTCAGTTTGACTATTCGCAAGAAAACAGGTAAGAATGTCGGTAGTATTTCTTTCTTGGTAAATGGGACCATCATGCTGATAGCAGGTTTGACCTTTGGTTGGAAATACGCTCTCTACTCTATGATTACCATCTTTGTCTCTAGCCGTGTGACAGACGCTGTCTTTACCAAGCAAAAACGCATGCAGGCCATGATTGTGACTAATCATCCAGACAAGGTAATTGAAAAAATCCATAAAAAATTGCACCGCGGAGCAACCATGATTCACGATGCAGAAGGAACCTATAATCACGAAAGAAAGGCAGTTTTAATCACTGTCATTACACGTGCAGAGTTTAATGAATTTAAACAGATTATGAAACAGGTGGATCCAGGTGCCTTTGTCTCTGTATCTGAGAATGTTCATATTCTGGGACGATTCGTTGAAACAGAAAATTAGTAACTAAAAAACCAGCGCGAGCTGGTTTTTATTTTTCAATAATTTTGTGGGCAATTAACTGACGGTAACAAATTTGCTTATTGCTTTTAGCATCGTTGATAATTTGGAGGATGGTTTCAAGGGAAACACGACCAAGTTCTAGGCTATTGATATCAACATAGGCCGCCAAGTTGAGCTTGGGATTGACTGAGTCGAAACTGAGAACAGGGACATCCAGTTGGTGCTTAGCGATATAGTCACAGACCCCCTCAGCTAGGAGACTATCGGTTGTAATGATAGCATCAATCTGTGGGTCATGCTGAAAGAGGAGTTGGCTAAACTGATACCCTTTTTCTTCTAGAAATTCATTTGCAAAGTAGGTCAGATTGTCATCAAGAGGCAGTTTGTATTGCTTGAGTGCGGACTCATAGCCTGTTAAACGGTCTTGCGTTACGAAGAGTCGCTTAGTTCCTCCAATGAAGGCAATTCGTTTGCAGCCTTTTTTGATAAAATATTCGGTTGCATCAAAACCAGCTTGGACATTGTCATTATCTACAAGAGGGATAAAGGGTGAAATGGATTTTCCTAGGATGAGGAAGGGGAACTGCTCATCAGCGACCAGCTTGACCAAGGGATCCTCCTCTTCGGCATAAAGGAAGATTAAACCATCCACACGTTTACCGTAAACCATCTGTGAAATAGCTTTAAGGCGCTCTTTTTCATCTTTACCTGTTGCAATCTGAATAGCGTAGTGGTTTTCAGATGCGACTTGGGCGATACCACGGAGGACAGATGGGAAGAAAGGATTTTGATAGAAGGCGTCTGAGTCGTCAGGAAGAACCAAGCCGATAACTTGGGTATAACTGCTTACCAAACTACGAGCGTTGAGGTTGGGGTGGTAATTGAGCTCCTTCATAGCCTTACGAACACGTTTTTTTGTTTCGTCGCTAATGGTTGATTTGTTTTGAATAACACGGGTTACGGTTGAAGGCGAAACACCAGCAGCCTTGGCCACGTCTTTAATCGTAACGGGCATAAAAATCTCCTATTTATGGTAATCTGGATCACGGAAATGCGTTTTATAAAAGATAGTGACCAGATACAGAACAAAAAGAATGTTTTGTACAGTAATGAGAGTTGTCATATTTTGGCCAAAGAGTCCCAAAATAAGCGTAATTAGAGTAGGTAATCCTAAACAGTTCAAGATAAAATGGTAGCACTCTTTAAAGGTCCTAAATGAAAAGAGGCGTGATTTCTTAGTGATATAAAGGAGAAGACTAGCTCCTAGAGAGACAATGAAGAAATTCAAACCAAAGAGGAAGCTCGCACCGAGAACTAGGAAGAGGCTGATATAGACACGATTCTGCTGATACCAGTCTTTAGAAATGGCTTGGGTCAAGCTGTCTTTGTTTTTGAAACTTTCAGTCTCAATCGCTCGGTAAGAGACACGGGTCAGTTCTTTACTTTCCTTGCTGATGACGAGCTCATTCGTATCGAAATGCAGTTGCAAGTCCTTAGGTAATTCCTTACTTTGACTTGGACCGATTAAAAGAGAAGGGGCTTGACTAGCTGTTCCTGTATAAATTAATTTGCCATCAACAATTGTAGCATGTTCAGAGAGATCCTGGACAACCTTATCTGTCAATGGTTCATAGACATTATCAATAAAGGTTTCTAGCGGATAAGTCTCCTGTGAGCTGTTTTGGATGGCAATGGGTACCATAGACAAGCTGATAAGGAAGATACTGGTAAAGAGAAGCTGAAACCAGTTGAGCCCGAAACGTTTGGACAGGGGCTTACGAAATCCCCAAATACTTGAAAAATAGGAAAATGGATATGGAAGCATAGGTATCTTTCTAAAAGGTGTTTTCTATATGAGTATTATTATATAGAGAAATGTGCTTTATTTCAAGTCTAGGAGAAAAATTGCTTGTTACAAGGATGTTATTTACAGTAACAATCGCTAATACTCAATGAAAATCAAAGAGCAAACTAGGAAGCTAGCCGCAGGTTGCTCAAAACACTGTTTTGAGGTTGTGGATAGAACTGACGAAGTCAGTAACCGTACTACGGCAAGGTGAAGCTGACGTGGTTTGAAGAGATTCTCGAAGAGTATAAAATGAAAAAGGGTGGCGGGGATATATTATCCCTTGTCGCCACCACTTGTAAGTCCTGAAACAAAGTTCTTTTGTAGGAAGAAGAAGAGAATACAGATTGGAAGGGCAATGAGGATAGCACCTGCTGAGAAGTAGGCAATCTTCAAGTTTTTCACATTGCTAACGAAGGTTTGGAGACCTACGGCAACAGTAAAGTATTCTTTCTCACGAAGCAAGAAACTAGAAAGGATATAGTCTCCAAAAGGTCCCATGAAGGCCCAGAGAGCTTGTACGGCAACCATTGGGCGAACAAGTGGAAGAACAATTTGCCAGAAGCGGCGGAAGTGTCCTGCACCGTCTAGTTTTGCAGATTCGTCTAGAGACATTGGCACTGTATCGAAGTAGCCTTTCATGAGCCAAGCATTCATCGGGATACCACCACCAACGTAGAGGAAGATGAGGAACCAGCTGTGGTTAAGGGCGTTCAACATAAGTGCCATAACGAAGAAGGCTGTCAAAGCGGCCATGGTTGGCACCATTTGGATAATCAAGAAGAAAACCAAACTTTGTTTACGAGCCAAGAAGTTGTAACGGCTGTAGGCATAACCAGCAAGTACGATGATACTTGTTTGAACCGCCATGGTAATCAAGGCGATGATCAAGGTATTGAGATACCAAGTACCGTATAGAGTTTCAGTAAAGAGTCCTTTAAAGTTATCAAAATTGAGGTCGATATTAGTATCTAGTTTAAAGGCTGAGACGTTACCTGCTTTAAAGGCTGACATGATGGTAATCAAAAGTGGATAGATAATCACGATTGATAGGCCAATTAAGTAGAGGTAAGTAAGGGTTTGAGTCAGTCTACGTTTGAGTTTAATTGAGTTATTCATCTTAGACATCCTCCATATCAAATGCGTGTAGTTTCTTGAATGCGATCATAGAGATTGAGATGACAATGATAGAGATAATCAAGGTAACAGCTGCCGCCATTGAGTATTGAGGAGATGTACCTGTTGTCAAACGGTAGATCCATGAGATCAAGATATCGGTTGAACCAGCTCCACCTCCGACACTACCAGGTCCTCCACCATTGAAGAGGTACATGATAGAGAAGTTGTTAAAGTTGAAGGTGTATTGGCTGATCAAAGTAGGTGCTGCAACGGCCAAGATCATTGGGAAAGTGATGTTGCGGAATTTTTGCCAAGCATTGGCACCGTCAATATAAGCTGCTTCGTAAAGGTCGTTAGGAATAGATTGCAAGATACCTAAAGTCAAAACGTAGATGTATGGGAATCCAAGCCAACCTTGCATCATAATCAAGGCAATTTTTGTCCAAGTTGGATCTGTTTTCCAAGGAATAAGAGCACCATCAAGGAAAGGAAGGAATTTAGCCAAGATTGGCAAGACTTGAGTGTTGATGGCTCCGACACTATCGTTAAACATGTTTGAGAATGTCAAGATAGTGATGAAGGCTGGAACAGCCCAAGGAAGAAGGAAAATAACACCAAAGATACGTTTTCCTTTGATAAATGGTTGGTTAGCAATGATAGCTGTGAAGATACCGATTACGATTTGTAAAGTAGAAGCTGCCAAAGCCCAGATGATAGTCCAAGAAAGAACGGCACCGAAGGCAGAACGGAAGGTACTCAAACTCCAGATGTTCGTAAAGTTGGTCAAACCAACCCAGTCCAACAATTTGTTTGGTGGCAAGTGTTGGAAGTCGTAGTTGGTAAAGGCGATCATCAAGGTTACGATAACTGGGAAGATGATCGCAAAAGTCATGGCAACATAAGATGGAATGATCAAGAGGTAAGGGAAGCCATTTTCATAGATTCCTTTGACCATTTCTTTAAAGGTAAGTGCTACTGGTATGCCATTGTTAATGTGTTTGGCAGTTGTATGTGCATCTTTGATATTTGCGAAATAAAAGAGTACATAAACAACTACAAAGATTAAATGGAAGGCACCACGAATCAGCATAAAGAGGGAATTGTCACGACCTGGTTTGTCACCAAGAGTGATGAGATTACTCAATTCAGGGGCTGCAAGTGCTAGGAAGTAGAGGAGAAATACAAGGGTTACACCAAGGAAGATAAAACCTTTTGCTTTTTGTTTATTGTAAATCTGTCCTAACCCAGGAATGATAGACAGCAGGGCTGCTTTACTAGGTTGTTGCTTTTCCATAATAACTCCTTTCATAGGATACTAGTTTCTAGTTAAAACCTAAACTATATATGTTTTCTATTGATAAATTCAAAGGGGGATTTGAATTCCACCCCCCTTGAACAAATTTTTTATTCACCAAATTTTTGTTTGATTGTTTCTTTGATCAATGTTACAGCGTCGTTAGCAGCTGTTTTCGCATCTTTCTTACCACTTACAGCATCAAAGAGCATATTTTTCGCTGGATCCCAAACTGCAGACATTTGAGAGATGTTTGGCATTGGTTGAGCGTTCTTGAACTGTTTGATAACAGCTGTTGTCAACTCATCGTTTTTACCTTCAGCGTATGAACGAGCCTCAGTGTTAGCTGGGATTTCGTTAGTCTTATCGTATAATACTTTTTGTTGTTCAGTTGAAACAAGGAAGTCTACAAATTTTTGAGAAGCTTCAAGGTTCTTAGTGGCTTGAGGGATGACCCAAGCTTTACCACCACCAAATGCAGCATATTCTTTTCCGTTTGGAAGAGTTGGGATAGTCGCAACACCGTAGTTTACTTTAGCATCTTTGAAGGCTTGGGCTTTCCAAGGTCCGTCGATGATAGCAGCTGTTTTACCTTCTTGGAAATGAGTTTGGATTAAGTTGCCAGCACCTTCCGTATCTTGCATACCTTTAGGCCATTTTTCATACCAAGATTTAGCGTATTCTATACCTTTGATAGCGCCGTCGTTGGCAAGACCGATATCTTTAGCGTCCTTACCGTTTTGACCGAATACGTAAGCGCCGTTACCAGCAAGAAGTCCGTATGCATAGTAGAAGTTTGTCCAGTCAGCTAGGAAAGCAGAAGTTTTTCCATCTTCACCAGCGAAGGCATATTTGCTATCTTTAGCAAGGTTTTCTAAGTCAGCAAAAGTTTTTGGAGCTTCTTTTATCAAGTCTTTGTTGTAGTACATAACAAGTGACTCGATAACGGCAGGAGCACCGTAAACTTTACCATTAGCAGCTGTTACAAGAGATTTAGTTGTGTCGTCTGTTTTAGCACCATCGCTCAATTTCACTTCTGAAAGTTGTCCGTCAGAACCAAGGCTACCTACACGGTCGTATGGAGCCATCATAACATCAGGGACATTACCAGATTGGTTGTCAAGAGAAAGTTTATCAAGACCTCCTAGAGCATCACCAGTTTTAAGAGTGACTTTTACTCCAGTTTCTTTTTCATAAGCTTTAGCAACCTCTTCAATATAGCTCTTATATCCCTCGTCTACATATACAGTGAGTTCTTTCGCTTCAGATGAACCAGAATCAGCAGGCTTATCAGCAGTTTTGCTTCCGCAAGCTACCAAAAGCAAGCTAGCAAGTGTAACAGTTCCAAGCACAGCAGCGCTCTTCATGAATTTAGATGACATAGTGTATTCCTCCTAAAGAATAACAAATTTTATAATGAGGAAACGCAAACGTTTTCCTTTATGGGACTAGTATAGCACAATCAGAAAGCGGTTGCAAGTGTTTTTTGTAAAAATTTTTAAAAAAATTGTGAAAAAAAGTAAACGCTTCATCGTCATATAATAGTAGAAAATCCCAAAAATCCGTTTTGTTTTAAATTTAAAAAAAGTTGAGAAAACGATTGCCTAATTTACAAATGGAAGGCAGGGAGAATTCTCTCTTTATTTTTGCTTAATGAGATAAGTGAAACCCTTATTCCTATTTTGTTTGTTGCCTGAAAGAATATATATACGAGTAAGAAGAAAAAATTTTTAAAAAATAATCAAAAAAGTTACTTAAAACCGCTTGCATTTATCAAGAAAATGAGCTATACTAGTAATAGCGCAAACGTTTGCGTTCATAAAAATGTAATATCTAACTATAAACACATGAGGTGCTTATTATGAAAAAACGTCAAAGTGGTGTGTTGATGCACATTTCTTCTCTTCCAGGAGCATACGGAATCGGATCATTTGGTAAAAGTGCTTACGACTTCGTTGATTTCTTGGTTCGCACAAAACAACGTTACTGGCAAATCCTTCCACTAGGAACAACTAGTTACGGAGACTCTCCTTACCAATCTTTCTCAGCCTTCGCAGGGAACACTCATTTTATCGATTTAGATATCTTGGTGGAACAAGGCTTGTTGCAAGCAAGTGATCTTGAAGGAGTTGACTTTGGTAGCGATGCATCTGAAGTTGACTATGCGAAAATCTACTATGCACGTCGTCCTCTTTTAGAAAAAGCGGTAAAACGTTTCTTGGAAGTGGGAGATGTTAAAGATTTTGAGAAATTTGCTCAAGACAACCAATCATGGCTTGAACTCTTTGCAGAGTATATGGCTATCAAGGAGCATTTTGACAATCTTGCTTGGACTGAATGGCCAGATGCAGATGCTCGTGCTCGTAAAGCTTCAGCACTTGAAAGCTACCGTGAGCAATTGGCAGACAAGTTGGTTTACCACCGTGTGACTCAATACTTCTTCTTCCAACAATGGTTGAAATTGAAAGCTTACGCTAACGACAACCACATCGAAATCGTTGGAGACATGCCAATCTACGTAGCGGAAGATTCAAGCGATATGTGGGCAAATCCACATCTCTTCAAGACAGATGTCAACGGTAAGGCGACTTGCATCGCAGGATGCCCACCAGATGAATTTTCTGCAACTGGTCAGCTTTGGGGTAACCCAATCTATGACTGGGAAGCAATGGACAAAGATGGTTACAAATGGTGGATTGAACGCTTGCGTGAAAGCTTCAAAATCTATGACATCGTTCGTATAGACCACTTCCGTGGTTTCGAATCTTACTGGGAAATCCCTGCTGGTTCTGATACAGCAGCACCTGGTGAGTGGGTGAAAGGTCCTGGCTACAAGCTTTTTGCAGCCGTTAAGGAAGAGCTTGGTGAGCTAAACATCATCGCAGAAGACCTTGGTTTCATGACAGATGAAGTTATCGAATTGCGTGAACGTACTGGCTTCCCAGGAATGAAGATTCTTCAATTTGCTTTCAACCCAGAAGACGAAAGCATCGATAGCCCACACTTGGCACCTGCTAACTCAGTTATGTACACAGGAACACACGATAACAATACGGTCCTTGGTTGGTACCGTAACGAGATCGATGATGCGACTCGTGAATACATGGCTCGCTACACTAACCGTAAAGAATACGAAACAGTGCCACATGCTATGCTTCGTACAGTCTTTTCATCAGTTAGCTTCATGGCAATTGCAACTATGCAAGATTTGCTAGAATTGGATGAGGCAGCTCGTATGAACTTCCCATCTACCCTTGGTGGAAACTGGTCTTGGCGTATGACTGAAGATCAATTGACACCAGCTGTCGAGGAAGGCTTGCTTGACTTGACAACAATCTATCGCCGAATCAATGAAAATTTGGTAGAATTAAAGAAATAATACAATATCAGGAGACACCTTAAACATGTTATCACTACAAGAATTTGTACAAAATCGTTACAATAAAACCATTGCAGAATGTAGCAATGAAGAGCTTTATCTTGCTCTTCTTAACTACAGCAAGCTTGCAAGCAGTCAAAAACCAGTTAACACTGGTAAGAAAAAAGTTTACTACATCTCAGCTGAGTTCTTGATTGGTAAACTTTTGTCAAACAACTTGATCAACCTTGGTCTTTACGACGATGTTAAAAAAGAACTTGCAGCTGCAGGTAAAGATTTGATTGAAGTAGAAGAAGTTGAATTGGAACCATCTCTTGGTAATGGTGGTTTGGGACGTTTGGCTGCCTGCTTTATCGACTCAATTGCTACTCTTGGTTTGAACGGTGACGGTGTTGGTCTTAACTACCACTTTGGTCTTTTCCAACAAGTTCTTAAAAACAACCAACAAGAAACAATTCCAAATGCATGGTTGACAGAGCAAAACTGGTTGGTTCGCTCAAGCCGTAGCTACCAAGTGCCATTCGCTCACTTCACATTGACATCTACTCTTTACGATATCGATGTACCTGGTTACAAGACAGAAACTAAGAACCGCTTGCGTTTGTTTGACTTGGATTCAGTTGATTCTTCAATCATTAAAGACGGTATCAACTTTGACAAGACAGATATCGCTCGCAACTTGACTCTTTTCCTATACCCAGATGATAGTGACCGTCAAGGTGAATTGCTCCGTATCTTCCAACAATACTTCATGGTTTCAAACGGTGCGCAATTGATCATCGACGAAGCAATTGAAAAAGGAAGCAACTTGCATGACCTTGCTGACTACGCAGTTGTACAAATCAACGATACTCACCCATCAATGGTGATCCCTGAATTGATCCGTCTTTTGACTGCACGTGGTATCGAGCTTGACGAAGCAATCTCAATCGTTCGTAGCATGACTGCCTACACTAACCATACAATCCTTGCTGAAGCCCTTGAAAAATGGCCTCTTGAATTCTTGCAAGAAGTGGTTCCTCACTTGGTACCAATCATTGAAGAATTGGACCGTCGTGTGAAAGCAGAAGTGAAAGATCCAGCTGTTCAAATCATTGACGAGAGCGGACGTGTTCACATGGCTCACATGGATATCCACTACGGATACAGTGTTAACGGGGTAGCAGCACTCCACACTGAAATCTTGAAAAACTCTGAGTTGAAAGCTTTCTACGACCTTTACCCAGAAAAATTCAACAACAAAACAAACGGTATCACTTTCCGTCGTTGGCTCATGCATGCTAACCCAAGCTTGTCTCACTACTTGGATGAGATTCTTGGAGAAGGTTGGCACCATGAAGCAGATGAGCTTGAAAAACTCTTGTCTTATGAAGACAAAGTAGCTGTCAAAGAAAAATTGGAAAGCATCAAGGCTCACAACAAACGTAAATTGGCTCGTCACTTGAAAGAACACCAAGGTGTGGAAATCAATCCAAACTCTATCTTTGACATCCAAATCAAACGTCTTCACGAGTACAAACGCCAACAAATGAACGCTTTGTATGTGATCCACAAATACCTTGACATCAAAGCTGGTAACATCCCTGCTCGTCCAATCACAATCTTCTTTGGTGGTAAAGCAGCTCCAGCCTACACAATCGCTCAAGACATCATCCACTTGATCCTTTGCATGTCAGAAGTTATTGCTAACGATCCAGCAGTAGCTCCACACTTGCAAGTAGTTATGGTTGAAAACTACAACGTTACTGCAGCAAGCTTCCTTATCCCAGCATGTGATATCTCAGAACAAATCTCACTTGCTTCTAAAGAAGCTTCAGGTACTGGTAACATGAAATTCATGTTGAACGGAGCTTTGACTCTTGGTACTATGGACGGTGCTAACGTGGAAATCGCTGAGTTGGTTGGCGACGAAAACATCTACATCTTCGGTGAAGATTCAGAAACTGTTATTGACCTTTACGCAAAAGCAGCTTACAAATCAAGCGAATTCTATGCTCGTGAAGCTATCAAACCATTGGTTGATTTCATCGTTAGCGATGCAGTTCTTGCAGCTGGAAACAAAGAGCGCTTGGAACGTCTTTACAATGAATTGATCAACAAAGACTGGTTCATGACTCTTCTTGACTTGGAAGACTACATCAAAGTCAAAGAGCAAATGCTTGCTGACTACGAAGACCGTGACGCATGGTTGGATAAAGTCATCGTTAACATTTCTAAAGCAGGATTCTTCTCATCTGACCGTACAATCGCTCAGTACAACGAAGATATCTGGCACTTGAACTAATACTCTTCGAAAATCAAATTCAAACCACGTCAGCGTTGCCTTGCCGTAGGTATGGTTACTGACTTCGTCAGTTCTATCCACAACCTCAAAACAGTGTTTTGAGCAACCTGCGGCTAGCTTCCTAGTTTGCTCTTTGATTTTCATTGAGTATAAGATACAAATTCATACTAATACATTTTGTAAAAAAGCGAGTTTCGATTGAAATTCGCTTTTTTGAATGCTGTGGATTTGAGTCAATCTTGAATTAAAAAGAGAGAAATCATAGACACATTGAACGCTTAAAATGCTGTTTTTACAACCTTTAAGGCTCGAAATCTACTTAAAAATTACCTCATATCTCTTGTATTCGCTTACATAAAGTATTATAATATGATTATAGGAAAGAAGGTGTTCTTATGTGGAAAAAATATTTTTCAAAATATAAATGGACGGATTTATTTTGGATTCTATTTGTTATTTTAACATGCCTCTTGGCGGGTAATAGTAATCTTTACCCCCTTACCCATCAAGAAATCTCTTATCATGGGTGCTTATCGGGAATTACACTTGCCTTATTTCACTTGCTATTTATTGATAAGTTTGTTATTTCGAATCGAAAATAAATGGAGAAGCTAAAAGCTTTAAATGTTTTAGACTTTTGGGATAGATAGTTTAAAAATTGAAATTTAAAACCGCAGATCTTCTTGAAATGCGGTTTTTTGTGTCAATTATAGTACTCTCCCAACCAGAATCTCAGCTTCAATAGTAATCTCTGTCAGTTGGCTCCAGTCAATTTTGCTCTGATCAACGTGAAAGAGTAGAGGAGTCATGCTGAGTAGAGCTTGGAGCTGATCTGCTGTGATAGTCATAGTCAGAGAGGTAGTTTGACTAGATAGGATGGTAAAGTGTTCTTGGAAATGATTTTTGATATCTTGGTTGGAATAGTCCTTGTTTGTCAGCTGGTCTTGTACCTTCTGACGGATTTCCTTGAGGTGATTTTTAGTTGGAATAACCTTTATCAAGATACCGTCTTTGGATAAAACGCGACGAAATTCTCCGTAATTGGCAGGGGAAAAGATATCAAGTAAGATATCCATGCTGGCGTCTTTTATAGGAAGACGAGCTAGGTCGCCAACGAACCAATTGACTGCCCAGTTGGGTTCGCTCTTGGCAGCGATTTGGACTGAATCTTTGGAAATATCAAAGGCATAGAAGGTTTTGTCAGGATGACTTTCTTGGAGTTTGCGAGAATAGAATCCTTCGCCACAACCGATATCTAAAATTGTTTTGGCATTTTTTGAGTTTGAAAGTAAATCAGAGACGACCTCTAGAATAGCCTGATAAAAGCCGGCTTCTAGGATTTGTTGACGGTTTTGAAAATTTTCCTTGTCGTAGTTAGCAGATTGCTTGATTTGAGGGGCTAGATTGACATAGCCGAATTTCGCCAAGTCAAAAGAATGACGGTTGTAGCACTTGAAACTAGTCTCTAGCAGAGTCAGATTTTCTTGACAGATAGGACAGGCAAAGGCAGTCGCAGAAGCAAAACGCTGAAGTTTGGGTTTGAGATTTGTATTCATAGTTTAAGTGTATCAAAAGAGGCAAATGAAAGCAACTTTAGGAGTAAGTAGATGGGAGATTCAGTAGAAATAAAACTAATACTCTTCGAAAATCTCTTCAAACCACGTCAACGTCGCCTTGCCGTACTCAAGCACAGCCTGCGGCTAGTTTCCTAGTTTGCTCTTTGATTTTCATTGAGTATAATTCTCCAATTTATAAAATGGAATTGCTTTTATATCTAAATTGCTATATAATAATGATAAGGAGGAAATAAGTATGTTAAAAGAAGTATTAAGCGTTGCAAAAGTTGCGAAAAAATCATCACTCTTTTTGGGTGGTGTCGCATTTGGTACCCTTGGCTTGAAAATCTTAGCAAGTAAGGAAGCCAAAAAAGGTTATTCTAAAGCTTTGGCTAAGGCTTACAAGTTGAAAGACGAGCTAGATGCATCTGTTTCTGTCGTGAAGCAACATGGAGACGATGTCTTGCAAGATGCTAAATATTTGTACGAGCAAGAGAAAAAAGAAGAGCAATTAGATAGCCTTATAGGAGAATAATATGTCTTTTAAAGTGCTACATAGAGGATACCAACATATCCGACTATCATCTTCTTTTTCACTCACCTTGGATATTCAAGACTATCTTCGTTCCTTGGCTAGAGATGAAAAGGGGATTGAGTCTATCCAGTTTTACATGGATCAACAGCACTTTACTCTACGTATAAAAGAAGGCTTTTCTGTATTAGATAATGCAGAAGCCTTTTTAAAAAGAATTGATAAAGGGAAAGTTTCTGAGTTGATGACTCTTCCCATTCGTAGAGAAGAGAGTGCTTATTCTATTGTTTCAGGTGCAGCGATTAAGCGTATGATTTTTCGTAGTTTTGTGCCGTATCCTATTCGCTATATATGGACTTGTTATCAGGCTTTGGGTTATATTAGAGAAGCCTATCAAACACTAGCGCGTAAGGAACTAACGATGGAAGTCTTGGACTGTTCGGCGATTTTATTGTCCTTGTTTATGAACCAATCCAAGACAGCTAGCAATATCATGTTTATGCTTGATTTGGGGAATCATTTAGATCAGTGGTCCTTGAAAAAAACTGCAACAGATTTAGAACAAAGCCTTCTTGCAAAAGAGAGCGATGTATTCCTAGTACAGGGCGATACGGTTGTTAGTATCAAGAGTTCCGATGTTCAAATAGGAGATGTTTTAATCTTATCTCAAGGAAATGAAATTCTGTTTGATGGACAAGTAGTTTCAGGTTTAGGTATGGTCAACGAAAGTTCCTTGACAGGAGAGAGTTTTCCAGTTGAAAAAAGAGAGTCTGATTTGGTTTGTGCAAATACAGTATTAGAAACTGGAGAGTTACGCATTCGTGTAACCGATAATCAGATGAACAGCCGGATTTTACAACTGATTGAGTTAATGAAGAAATCTGAAGAAAACAAGAAAACGAAACAACGCTATTTCATCAAGATGGCGGATAAGGTCGTCAAATATAATTTCTTGGGGGCTGGGCTAACTTACCTATTGACAGGTTCTTTTTCTAAGGCTATTTCTTTCCTATTGGTCGATTTCTCCTGCGCTTTGAAAATTTCTACTCCTGTAGCTTATTTAACAGCTATCAAGGAGGGGTTGAACCGTGAAATGGTGATTAAGGATGGGGATGTTCTGGAGAAATATCTGGAAGTTGATACTTTCTTGTTTGATAAGACGGGAACAATCACAACTAGCTATCCTATAGTTGAAAAGGTGTTACCTTTTGGGGACTATAGTGAGGAAGATATTCTCAGAATCAGTGCCTGTCTTGAGGAACACATTTATCATCCTATTGCTAATGCCATCGTCAAGCAAGCTGAGATAGAGGGGATTGAACATGAGGAAATGCATGGGAAACTCCAATATATCGCAAGCAAGGGGATCAAATCTCATATAGATGGGCAACCAGTTCTTATTGGGAATTATGTTTTGATGCAGGATGAGCAAATTCATATCAGTTCAGAACAAAATGCTTTAATTGAAGAGTACAAGAGTCACTACAATCTCTTATTCTTGGCTTATCAGAATGAATTGATTGGAATGTTCTGCATTCATACTCCTTTGAGAAAAGAAGCAAAAGCAGCCTTGGAGAAACTTAAGGCACAAGGAAAAAAATTGATTCTGGCAACAGGGGACACCTTGGTTAGGACAGAGGAATTAGTCAAAGATTTGCCCTTTGATCAGGTCTATACAGACTTGAAACCTGATGGGAAATTTGAGTTAGTAGAGGAACTGCAGAAAGCAGGTCACACTATTTTGATGGTTGGGGATGGGTTGAATGACTCAGCTGCTCTAACCCTATCAGATATCGGTGTGGTGATGAATGAGAGTGCAGATATTTCTAAGCAGATGAGTGATATCTTATTGTTAGATAATCGCTTGGATTTCTTCCAAGAGTTGGATTCGCTATCATCATCTTTGCAAATACTCATCAAGAAGAATATTCAAGATACTGTTGTCGTAAATAGTAGTTTGATTGGCTTTGGCTTATTTAATTGGCTCAGTCCTTCAAATCTCTCTATCTTACATAATCTAACAACCTTGCGCATTGTCCTGCGTAGTCTGTCTATTAAAAATAGATAGATGATAGTTATTAACAGAAAAAAGGAGTTACCTTTCTCGAGGTTAACTCCTTTGTTTATAGATAAATGTTGAATAGTTTAGTAAGTCAATACAAAGTATTTTTTCTTACCGCGACGGATAACAGTGAGTTCGTTTTCTAACTTATCTGTATCACTCAAGATATAGTCAAGGTCTTGGATACGATCGCCATTTACGTAGATAGCTCCATTTTGGACATCTTCACGGGCTTGGCGTTTTGAGTTAACCACACCAGATGAAACGAGCAGTTCCACGATATTGTGGTTTTCATCTGCTTGAACTTGGTAGTTTGGCACTCCACGAAGTCCTTGTTTGAGTTCTTTGACAGAAAGGTTTTTGATGTTTCCAGCAAAGAGTTGCTCAGTGATGTTGAGGGCTTCTTTGTAGGCTTCTTCTCCGTGAACAAGAGTGACAACTTCACGAGCCAAGACTTTTTGAGCCAAGCGTTCGTGTGGAGCAGCTTCAAACTGTTTACGGATGTCTTCAATCTCATCAAGTGACAAGAAAGTAAAGATTTTCAAGAAGCGAACAGCGTCAGCGTCCATAACATTCATCCAGAATTGGTACATTTCGTATGGAGAAGTCTTTTCAGGATTGAGCCAGACTGCGTTTCCTTCTGATTTACCAAACTTCTTACCAGTAGCATCTGTGATCAATGGAACAGTAATAACGTGACCAGTCTTGTCAGACTTACGACGAAGCAATTCGGTACCAGCTGTCATATTTCCCCACTGGTCAGAACCACCGATTTGAAGCGTTACGTTGTGGTCTTGGTTAAGGACGAAGAAGTCGTAACCTTGCATGATTTGGTAAGCAAACTCAGTGTAAGAAATCCCTGTTTCGATCCGTTTTTTAACAGACTCTTTACTCATCATGTAGTTGACAGTGAAGTATTTTCCGATATCACGGAGGAAGTCAATGAAGCTGATGCTGCCAAACCAGTCGTAGTTGTTGACCATGACAGCTTTATTTTCGCCATTTTCAAAGTCAAGAAAACGAGAAAGTTGTCCTTGGATAGACTTGACCCAGCCATTTACTGTGTCTTTTGTTTGGAGACTACGTTCAGCATCTTTGAAGGACGGATCTCCGATGAGACCTGTAGCACCGCCAACGAGCGCATAAGGTTTGTGACCTGCTAGTTGCAAGCGACGACTTGTCAAGATTGCGACAAGGTGGCCTAGGTGAAGGCTGTCAGCAGTTGGATCGTAGCCAGTATAATAAGAAACTTGACCTTCTTCTAGGGCTTTACGCAAAGCTTCTTCATCAGTCGTTTGAAAAATCAAACCACGCTCTTTTAGCTCATCAAAAATGTGCATGTGTCTTTTCTCCTTTTTAAAAATATTGTTTCTACCTATTGTATCACAAACTTGGGCAATAGCCTAGTAGAATAGGGAAGAAAGTGGCTATTTTATTGAAAGTTTACCTTTTATGGTATAATAGATAGAGTGAGGAAATCCATGCAAAATCAATTAAATGAATTAAAACAAAAAATGCTGGAATTTTTCCAGCTAGTAAAATCAAAACTAAATCATAAAAAATCAGAGAAAGTCTCAAAAGAGAAGAAGTCGGATGCGACAGGTGGGAAAATTTTGCCTATCTTAGGTAGCATTTTAGCTGCCATCAAGGGGATTTTGAATACGCTCTTTATTCTAGGCTTCATCGGTGGGCTTTTTGGTGCCGGTGTAGCACTTGGTTATGGGGTTGCTTTGTTTGACAAGGCCAAGGTTCCCCAAGCGGAGGATTTGGTCAAGCAGGTTAAAAATATTTCTTCCATCTCAGAAATTGTTTACGCAGATGGGAGTGTCATTGCTTCTATCGAGAGTGATCTACTGAGAACTTCTGTTTCATCTGAGGAAATATCAGACAATCTCAAAAAGGCTATCGTTGCTACTGAGGACGAACATTTTCTTGAACATAATGGGGTTGTGCCAAAAGCTGTGATTCGGGCGACTTTGGGAACCTTTGCAGGTTTGGGCTCATCTAGCGGGGGCTCGACCTTGACCCAACAGCTAATCAAACAACAAGTGGTTGGAGATGCTCCGACTTTGGCTCGTAAGGCTACAGAAATTGTTGATGCCCTTGCCTTGGAACGCAGCATGAGTAAGGATGAAATCTTGACTACTTATCTCAATGTTGCTCCCTTTGGTCGAAATCATAAAGGACAGAATATTGCAGGTGCCCAGCAAGCTGCTAAAGGGATTTTCGGTATCGATGCCAACAAGCTGAGTATTCCCCAAGCTGCCTTCTTAGCAGGTTTGCCACAGAGTCCGATTACTTATTCCCCTTATGAAAATACTGGAGAGTTAAAGAGTGATGAAGACTTAGAACTTGGTTTGAAACGGGCCAAGGGAGTTCTCTATAACATGTATCGTACGGGTGCTTTAACTAAGGAAGAGTACGACCAGTACAAGGATTATAATATAAAACAAGACTTCTTGCCATCGGGAACTGTCAATGCTGTTTCAAGAGATTACCTTTACTTTACGGCTATGTCTGAAGCGACAGATCGGATGTATGATTATTTAGTTCAACAGGACAACGTCTCTAGTCAGGAGTTGAAAAAGGAAGCGATTCAAAAGGCCTATCATGAGCGAGCTGAGCAGGAACTAAGTAACGGTGGCTATAAAATCACGACAACAATCAATAAAAAAATCCATACTGCCATGCAAAATGCAGTTGCTAACTACGGTCGTTTGGTAGATGATGCGACTGGGCAGCCTGAAGTAGGGAATGTTTTGATGGACAATAAAACGGGGGCTGTTCTAGGCTTTGTTGGTGGTCGTAATTACCAAATAAACCAAAACAATCACGCCTTTGACACTAAGCGCTCGCCAGCCTCTACAACCAAGCCTTTATTGGCCTACGGTATTGCCATTGACCAAGGCTTGATGGGTAGCGCTAGTATCTTGTCCAATTATCCGACAAAATTCTCTAATGGCAATCCTATCATGTATGTAAATAGTCCAGGTACAGGCATGATGACTTTGGGTGAAGCCTTGAACTATTCGTGGAATATCCCAGCCTATTGGACCTATCGAATGCTGCGTGAGAAGGGTGTGGATGTCAAGAGTTACATGGAGAAAATGGGTTACGAGATTCCGGAGTACGGTATCGAAAGTCTGCCTATGGGTGGTGGGATTGAGGTCACAGTTGCCCAGCATACCAATGGTTATCAAACAATTGCTAATAACGGTGTTTACCATCAGAAACATGTGATTTCTAAGATTGAATCACCTGACGGTAGGGTAATCTATGAATTCCAAGACAAACCAGTTCAAGTGTACTCGAAGGCAACGGCAACAATTATGCAGAGTTTGCTTCGTGAGGTGATTTCATCTCGGATCACTTCAAGTTTCCAAACGGATTTGGCTTCCATCAATTCAAGCTTAGCTCGTGCAGACTGGATTGGTAAGACTGGTACAACTAATGAAGATGAAAATATGTGGCTCATGCTGTCAACACCAAGATTGACTCTAGGTGGTTGGCTAGGGCATGATGATAACCGCCCAATGGCTAAGGGGGCTGGGCATTATCGAAATGCCAAATATATGGCTTACTTGGTCAACGCTATCCAACAGGCTGAGCCTGGTGTTTGGGGCAATGAACGCTTTAATCTTGATTCTAGTGTGACCCAGTCTCAGGTCCTCAGATCTACAGGGCAGAAGCCTGGCAAAGTATCCGTTAATGGAAAAACAGTTGATCTTTCAGGTTCTACTGTAACGAGCTATTGGGCTAATAAAGCGGGAGCTCCTACAACAAGCTATCACTTTGCTATTGGAGGAAGTGAAGCAGATTACCAAAATGCTTGGTCAAGTATCGTTAGCACATTGCCAACTCCTTCTAGCTCAAGTACTAGTTCGAATAGCAGTTCAAGTAGTAGTTCTAACAATAGTAGCAATTCAAGCGATACTAAACCTTCTTCTTCAAGGGCGAGACGATAAGTTCTTTAAACTTTTCTAAATGA
The DNA here is from genome assembly GCF_946190285.1 of Streptococcus mitis. Lineage (GTDB taxonomy): Bacteria > Bacillota > Bacilli > Lactobacillales > Streptococcaceae > Streptococcus > Streptococcus mitis_CP. The sequence continues at coordinate 122,627 of NZ_CAMHZX010000005.1, forward strand.
AGTGGCTAATCAATGGATTGCCACTTTTTTCTTTTTTCCTTTCGTGTTACAATAAAGGTATGAATCAGTATCAGAAAAAGATTGTTAAAGGAACTATTTATTCGCTCCTATCCGGCTTAATATGGGGAATTTGTGGGATTCTAGGAGAGTATTTCTTTACTCATTATCAAGTGTCCTCTGGCTGGATTACCTCTATGCGTTTGACACTGGCAGGGAGTCTTGTGCTCATTTGGTCTGCAATACAATTAAAATCGCAAGTGCTAGATATTTGGCGAGATAAGAAAAATTACCTACCCTTTTTAGCCTATGCTATTTTGGGGATTTTTTCAGTTCAGTATTTTTTCTATCTCTGTGTAGAATACTCAAATGCAGCGACAGCAACTATTTTACAGTTTATCAGTCCTGTCTTTATCCTCTTTTACAATCGTTTGGTTTATCAAAAACGAGCGTCAAAAAGCGCTATTTTCTATGTTTTGGTTGCCATGCTGGGTGTTTGCCTGATGGCGACAAAGGGGGATCTCTCTCAGTTATCCATGACACCGCTAGCTCTTATAACAGGTCTGCTGAGTGCCATGGGGGTCATGTTTAATGTTATCTTGCCCCAACCTTTCGCGAAGCGCTATGGTTTTGTACCCACGGTTGGGTGGGGGATGATTTTGGCCGGTTTATTTAGCAATGTCCTTTCGCCAGTGTATCAGCTTTCCTTTACTCTTGATATTTGGAGTATCTTGATTTGCCTCATTATCGCTTTTTTCGGGACGGCTTTTGCCTTTTTTATTTCCATGAAGGCTGTGTCCTTGGTTTCTCCTTTGGTGGTTTCCGTTATTAGTGCCAGTGAACCTCTCTCTTCTGCCCTTTTGAGTGTTTTATTTTTAGGTTTAGTAGTGGATTGGTCCCTTCTTCTAGCTATGGCCTTAATTATTTTACCTATGATTTTCCTATCGATAGAAGAAGCGAAAGAAAGTAAATAAAAAGTCTTTTCTTAATTCTAAAAGTGTGCTATACTAGAATAGTCAATAAAACACGGGGAGATAGTTGTTAAGAGTGTTTTTAGGTTGTATCGGTAGGGGCTTGCTTTTACCGACAGCACGTTTTATCTCACATCCCTAAAAATCATACCTAAAAACAAACAAAAAGGCTTCAAATTTGAGGCCTTTTTTGGTAGAATAGGTATCATTAAAATGAACTAGGAGACTCCTATGACTGCTACAAAAATGAACGCTCAAGAAATTATTCAATTTATCGCTAATGCTGAAAAGAAAACCAGTGTTAAAGTAACCTTTGAGGGACAACTTGCAACTGCTGTACCAAGCTCTGTTGTCAAACTAGGAAATGTTCTATTCGGAGACTGGAAAGATGTGGCTCCGCTTCTCGATGGTTTGGTAGAAAATCAAGACTATGTTGTTGAGCAAGATGCTCGTAATTCCGCAGTTCCTTTGCTAGACAAACGTGCTATCAATGCTCGTATTGAGCCGGGTGCCATTATCCGTGACCAGGTTGAAATTGGTGACAATGCTGTTATCATGATGGGAGCAGTCATCAATATCGGTGCTGAAATCGGTGCAGGGACCATGATTGATATGGGTGCTATCCTTGGTGGCCGTGCTATCGTTGGGAAAAACAGCCACGTTGGTGCAGGTGCAGTTTTGGCAGGTGTGATTGAGCCAGCTAGCGCTGAACCAGTCCGTGTTGGAGACAATGTTCTTATCGGTGCCAACGCAGTGGTTATCGAAGGAGTCCAAATCGGTAGTGGTTCAGTTGTCGCAGCAGGAGCTATTGTTACCCAAGATGTCCCAGAAAACGTGGTGGTAGCAGGTGTTCCAGCTCGTATTATCAAAGAGATTGATGCCCAAACCCAACAAAAAACAGCGCTAGAGGATGCGCTTCGTACCTTGTAATTGTAAAAGAAAAATAGAGGCGGAACCCTTCTTCCAGCCTCTTTCTGCTATATCGGAGGATAGATAGATGTTAGATTTGATTCAGACTAGACGAGATTTGCACCAGATTCCAGAGATTGGCTTGGAGGAGTTCAAGACTCAAGCTTATCTGCTGGATGTGATTGAGAAATTGACTGCGGGCAAGGATTTTGCTCAAGTTCGAACTTGGCGGACAGGGATTTTGGTTTACTTGCAGGGAAGTCAGCCAGAGCGTACCATTGGTTGGCGAACAGACATTGATGGCCTGCCTATCGTGGAACAAACAGGCCTTCCTTTCGCTTCTCAGCACCAAGGCCGCATGCATGCTTGTGGACATGATTTTCATATGACTATTGCCTTGGGCTGTCTAGAGCGCGCCCTTGAAGAGCAACCCAAGAACAATCTGCTCTTTCTGTTTCAGCCTGCTGAAGAAAATGAAGCTGGTGGCATGCTCATGTATGAGGATGGTGCTTTTGGAAACTGGTTGCCAGACCAGTTTTATGGCCTCCATGTCCGTCCAGATTTAAAAGTCGGCCAGATTGCGACCAATACTCATACACTCTTTGCAGGGACTTGTGAGGTGAAGATTCGTTTCAAAGGTAAAGGTGGCCACGCAGCCTTTCCACATGAAGCTAATGACGCCTTGGTGGCGGCTAGTTACTTTGTGACCCAGGTGCAGTCAGTTGTCAGCCGCAATGTCAACCCAATCGAGGGAGCGGTGGTGACCTTTGGAGTTTTCCAAGCCGGAACCACCAACAATGTCATCACAGACACAGCCTTTTTACATGGAACTATTCGGGCCTTGACTCAGGACATGAGTCTCTTGGTACAAAAGCGGGTCAAAACAGTTGCAGAAGGAGTTGCAGCAGCCTTCGATATGGAAGTCGAAGTGGAACTCAAGCAAGGTGGTTATCTGCCTGTTGAGAACAATCCAGCCTTGGCTCATGAACTGATGGATTTCTTTGAAGAAAAAGACGGAATTGAGTTGATTGATATCGAACCTGCTATGACAGGTGAAGACTTTGGTTATCTCCTTTCAAAAGTTGATGGCGTTATGTTCTGGCTAGGTATTGATAGTCCCTATGCCCTTCATCACCCTCAGATGAGTCCTAAGGAAGAAGCATTAGCTATTGGGGTGGATGCGGTCTTTAGTTTCCTGAAAAAGAAGGCAGCAGAATAGAGGGGTTGTCCATGAAATCGGAATTACGTAAGCAAGTCTTACAAGAAATGAAGGCTTTACCTCGAGAGCAAAAACAGTTTATAGACCAAACTTTAACTGAGCGACTTTTACAACACCCCTTTTACCAAGAAGCCGAGGTCATCGCAACCTATCTTTCTTTTTCTCATGAGTTTCAAACGCAGGAACTGATTGAGCAGGCGCTGAAGGACGGCAAGAAGGTTCTGATACCCAAAACCTATCCCAAGGGGCGCATGGACTTTGTGGTCTATGATCCACAGCAGTTGGTAAAAACTTCCTTTGGATTACTGGAACCACAGGGAGATTTGGAAGTAGTGGATGCTTCTCAGATTGATTTGATTCATGTTCCTGGTCTGGCTTTTACGACGGAAGGATATCGGATTGGATACGGTGGAGGTTATTATGACCGCTATCTGGAACATTTTTCTGGTCATACTTTGAGTACGGTTTATCCTTGTCAAATTCAGGACTTTATCTCTGAAAATCATGATATTCCTGTTCAGGAGGTACTGATTGATGAAGGAAATCTTTGATAGACGTTACCCTGTGACGAGTTTCTTTCTCTTAGTGACGGCCTTGGTATTTCTACTAATGTTGGTGAGCACAGGCGGAAACTTTGACAGGGCAGACACATTATTTCGATTTGGAGCTATGTATGGACCAGCTATTCGCCTCTTTCCTGAGCAGATTTGGCGTCTCTTTTCTGCCATTTTTGTTCATATTGGGTGGGAGCATTTCATTGTTAATATGCTTTCGCTCTATTATCTTGGTAGGCAAGTAGAGGAAATTTTCGGATCCAAGAAGTTTTGCTTTCTCTATCTTTTATCTGGAATGATGGGCAATCTCTTTGTTTTTGTATTTAGTCCCAAATCCTTAGCAGCAGGAGCCTCTACCTCTCTCTATGGGCTATTTGCTGCGATTATCATTCTTCGCTATGCCACTCGCAACCCCTATATCCAACAGCTAGGTCAATCTTATCTGACACTTTTTGTGATTAACATTATTGGAAGTGTTCTGATTCCAGGAATCAGCCTAGCAGGCCATATCGGAGGTGCAGTCGGTGGAGCATTTCTAGCAATTATCTTTCCAGTTCAAGGAGAAAGACGGATGTATAGCGCTAGTCAGAGACTGGTAGCGTTAGTGTTGTTCGTAGGACTCGCAGTCTTGCTTCTCTACAAGGGAATGGGAATATGACGAAGTTGAAAGAAAATTTATGTAATGAAAAAAGATAAGGCATTTTTTGAACCTTATCTTTTTATTTTATTCCTTCTCAGCCAATTCTTTTCCCAGTTGGATGAGGTAATCTTTCAAGTCATCTTTGACTTGTGGGTGTTTGAGGGCATAGTCAATAGATGTTTTCACAAAGCCAAACTTATCCCCAACGTCGTAACGAGCTCCTGTAAATTCACGGGCGAAAACACGTTGTGTTTTATTAAGCGTATCAATAGCGTCGGTAAGCTGGATTTCATTTCCAGCACCGGGAGCTTGATTTTCGAGGATCTCAAAAATTTCTGGTGTGAGCAGGTAACGTCCAATGATTGCCAAATCACTTGGAGCATCTTCTGGAGCTGGTTTTTCAACGAAAGTTTCGACACTGTAGAGACCATTAATCCCTTCTCCCTGAGGAGCTATAACTCCATATGCTGAAACTTCTTCATGAGGGACAGGCATAACAGCGATTGTTGATGCGTGAGTCGTTTCGTAATCATTCATCAATTGTTTTGTCAAAGGAACAGCGTGGTCATCTGTGATATCCATTAGGTCGTCACCCAGCATGACAACGAAGGGCTCATTCCCTACAAAAGCTTTTGCTTGTAAGACAGCATCGCCAAGACCACGAGGATGGCTTTGACGGATAAAGTGAAGGCGAATGCCAGTTGTTTCGTCTACCAATTTTAACAAGTCATGTTTGCCTTTTTCTTTGAGGTTGTACTCAAGCTCAAAGTTTGAGTCAAAGTGGTCTTCAATAGAACGTTTTGATTTACCAGTGACAACCAGAATATCTTCAATACCTGATTTAAGAGCTTCTTCGACGATAAATTGGATAGTTGGTTTGTCCACAATTGGCAACATTTCTTTAGCAAGTGCTTTGGTTGCTGGTAAAAATCGAGTTCCAAGTCCAGCGGCAGGGATGACTGCCTTTCTAACTTTTGATGTCATAAGAATCCTTTCTCTAGAGGGTTAAGACCACTCATTTTCTGCTTTAAATTCATTGTTCATGATGTCATAAATGGCATCTTTGATATTGGTTCCGTGGTAAATAACTTGGTAAATGGCTTGTGTAATTGGCATATAGACTCCAAGTTCTTGCGCTAGTTCATAGGCTGCTCGAGTCGTTGAAATTCCTTCAATCACCATGCCCATATTGGCTTCAATATCAGCTAGAGATTCTCCACGACCAAGAGCATCTCCGGCTCTCCAGTTACGAGAGTGGATGGAGGTTCCCGTTACGATCAAGTCTCCTACACCAGACAAGCCACTATAGGTCAATGGACTGGCCCCGAGTGCTACTCCTAGGCGGGTAATTTCTGCCAAGCCTCGAGCGATGATGGCTGCCTTGGCATTGTCACCAAATCCCAAACCATGTAAGGCTCCGGCACCGACAGCAATAATATTTTTAAGAGCACCAGCAGTTTCAACTCCAATAACATCCGTATTGGTATAAAGTCGGAAGTAGTGATTACTAAAGAGTTCTTGAACGTATTGAGCTGTTTGTAAATCTTTAGAAGCAGCAGTGATTAAAGTCAGGTCACGTACAATGGTTTCTTCTGCATGACTAGGTCCTGAAACAACGACAATATCACTGCGGAGATGTTCAGGAATTTCTTCTTCAAGGATGGTTGATAATCGTTTATGGCTATCAGGCTCTAATCCCTTTGATGCGTGCATGATGATAGCCTTATGGTCTAAGGTTTTTGCAACTTGTTGGGCAACAAGTCGTGTCACTTTTGTTGGGACAACAAACAAAATCGCATCTACATCTTTTAATGCCTCTGCTAAGTCGGTGTAGGCAATGATATTTTCATCTAGAACGACATCTTTAAAGTAGTGCTTGTTAGTATGATAGGTATTAATTTCATTGATTTGCTCGGGCAGATTTCCCCAAATACGTACCTCGTGTCCATTGTCATTTAAGACTTGTGAAAGGGCAGTTCCCCAAGAACCAGGCCCCAAGACGGCGACGGTTTGTTTTTCCATGTTTTCCTCCTTGATAGAGTTCTCTTTTTATTTTATCACATTCTAGGGGATTTTGCACTTGCATTGCTGGGGAGTGGTAGCTTTGTTACTTGAAAAATATACAAAAACAGAGCCTAAGTATTAAACTCTCAGGCTCGGTTTTTATATTCCTTAAAAGAATAGCTCGGTTTATTTCAATTGATCTGTAATGTCTTTTGATAGCAACATTCCCAGATGATAAGTTTTATTGATGTAAGCAATGACATCATTGATATTTTCAGTCGTGTGAATTTTCTCTTTGATGTCAGCCCTAAATGTTTCATCCTTTAAAAGTTGTTCTTGGTAGAGTTTTTGCAGTCTCTCCTTCTCGTACTTATTGAGCAGAAAAAGGAACACCAAGCTAATCACAACGAGGATATAAGCATATTGGCTCATAGGAAATCTCCCTGTATGATAAAGAAGTAGTAGTGAATAAATTGATTCAGTGGGCCTAAAATAGGCGAATCAGTCAGCAAAACTTGATAAGATTTTTGATAGACCTCAAAACCAAAATCCGTATAGGATTTGGTCTTAGTTACTTAGACTGCTTTACAATCAAGTAATTAAAAGATTACGACATGAGCCTAACCCAATCGATATTATTTGGTTAGATGAATTAGTAAAGCGTTTAGACAAGCGTCTCTGATTACGACGTCATGTTCTCTAAATCGATTATATTTAGAGAACATGACTAGTGAAGCAGTTAGCTAGTCCGCATATAAGCGGCTAGCGTCTAACAATTAGGAACTTTAGTTCCAATTGTTAGTACTGAATCACATCTTCTCTGGCGCTTCTACTCCAAGCAAGCGAAGGGCTTCTTTGAGAACGACTGCGGTTGCGTAGCTGAGGGCTAGACGGCTGTCGCGTTCTGGACTTTCATCCAAGATACGTGTATGTGCATAATATTTGTTAAAGGCTTGAGCCAGGCTAATTGCAAATTTAGCAATGATAGAAGGTTCAAAGTTATCCGCCGCACGGTTGATAATACGAGGGAAGTCTTGGATGAGCTTGATGATTTCCCAGCTTTCAGTATCATTCAAGCTATAGTTGCCAGCTGTTTCTGGTTTGAAATCCGCTTTGCGTAAGATAGATTGGATACGAGCGTAGGCGTATTGAACATAAGGTCCAGTTTCACCCTCGAAGGATACCATAGCCTCTAAGTCGAAGTCGTATCCATTTGTACGGTCGGTTTTGAGGTCATAGAATTTAATGGCTCCAACCCCAACAGCATGTGCTACCTGGTCTTTGTTTTCTAGTTCAGGATTTTTAGCCTCGATTTGGGCTTTGGCACGACTAACGGCCTCTGCAACAGTAGGCTCTAGCAAGATAACATTCCCTTTACGAGTAGAGAGTTTTTTCCCTTCTTTTGTAACCAAACCAAAAGGAACATGAGTAATGTCTTCACTCCAGTCGTAGCCCATTTCTTTCAAGACAGCTTTGAGCTGTTTAAAGTGGGCAGATTGTTCTTGACCAACGACGTAGATAGATTTAGCAAATTGGTATTCGTTTTTACGGTAAAGGGCTGCAGCCAAGTCACGTGTGATGTAGAGAGTTGCTCCATCAGATTTCTTGATGAGGGCTGGATGTTCAATTCCGTATTTCTCAAGATTCACAACTTGGGCACCTTCTGATTCAACAAGAAGGCCTTTTTCAGAAAGAATATCTACAACTGCATCCATCTTATCGTTGTAGAAGGCTTCTCCGTTGTAGCTGTCAAATTTGACTTGCAATTCATTGTAAAGGCGGTTAAATTCCACCAAACTTTCATCACGGAACCATTGCCAAAGAGCGAGAGCTTCCTCGTCTCCATTTTCAAGTTTACGGAACCATTCGCGTGCTTCTTCATCCAAGCTAGGGTCATTTTCAGCCTCAGCGTTGATGCGGACATAGAGTTTAAGAAGTTCGTCGATTGGATGAGCTTTTACAGCTTCTTCGTCGCCCCATTTTTTGTAGGCAACAATCAACATCCCAAACTGTTTCCCCCAGTCTCCCAAGTGGTTGACCTTGACTGTTTGATAACCGATTTTTTGGAAAATATGTGACAAGCTATCTCCGATAACAGTTGAGCGCAGGTGACCAATAGAAAATGGTTTAGCGATATTGGGACTAGACATATCGATAACAACATTTTCTTGTTTACCAATATTTTGGTCAGCATAGTGTTCTTTTTCAGTGATAACAGCTTGCAATACTTGAGCTGAAATGGCAGATTTATCAAGGAAAAAATTGACGTAAGGTCCTGTTGCAACAACCTTTTCAAAGGCTTGGCTGTTAATTTTTTCAGCCAGTTCAGCAGCAATCATTTGAGGTGCTTTACGTTCGACTTTTGCAAGAGAAAAAGCAGGGAAAGCGATGTCTCCCATTTCTGAATTTTTAGGGGTTTCCAGTAAATTTAAAATAGCCTCTTGGTCCAGGCTATCAATGATGCTAGCCAACTCGCTAGCAATCAATTCTTTTGTATTCATTAAGAGCTCCTTTTTGGACTTTTCTACTATTTTATCACAATTTTAAAGAAAGAAGAAAAAATTTTTGAAATCTCCTATTTTTTTGGTATAATATAGTTATAAAATTAGTTATAAATATGCATATAAGAGGATTTTATGAGAAAAAGAGATCGTCATCAGTTAATAAAAAAAATGATTACTGAGGAGAAATTAAGTACACAAAAAGAAATTCAAGATCGGTTGGAGGCACACAATGTCTTTGTGACGCAGACAACCTTATCTCGTGATTTGCGCGAAATCGGCTTGACCAAGGTCAAGAAAAATGATATGGTGTATTATGTACTAGCAAATGAGACAGAAAAGATTGATTTGGTGGAATTTTTGTCTCATCATTTAGAAGGCGTTGCAAGAGCAGAGTTTACCTTGGTACTTCATACCAAATTGGGAGAAGCCTCTGTTTTGGCAAATATTGTAGATGCAAACAAGGATGAATGGATTTTAGGAACAGTTGCTGGTGCCAATACCTTATTGGTCATTTGTCGAGACCAGCACGTTGCCAAACTCATGGAAGATCGTTTGCTAGATTTGATGAAAGATAAGTAAGGTCTTGGGAGTTGCTCTCAAGACTTATTTTTGACAAGGAGAGACTGAAAATGGCGACAGAAAAGCTATCACCCGGCATGCAACAGTATGTGGATATTAAAAAGCAATATCCAGATGCTTTTTTGCTCTTTCGGATGGGTGATTTTTATGAATTATTTTATGAGGATGCGGTCAATGCTGCGCAGATTCTGGAAATTTCTTTAACGAGTCGTAACAAGAATGCCGACAATCCGATTCCTATGGCGGGTGTTCCCTATCATTCTGCCCAACAGTATATCGATGTCTTGATTGAGCAGGGCTATAAGGTAGCCATTGCTGAACAGATGGAAGATCCTAAACAGGCAGTTGGGGTTGTGAAACGAGAGGTTGTTCAGGTCATTACGCCAGGGACAGTGGTCGACAGTAGTAAGCCGGACAGTCAGAACAATTTCTTGGTTGCCATAGACCGTGATGGCAGTCAATTTGGCCTCTCTTATATGGACCTAGTGACGGGTGATTTTTATGTGACAGGTCTTTTGGATTTCACGCTGGTTTGTGGGGAAATCCGTAATCTCAAGGCGCGAGAAGTGGTGCTGGGCTATGACTTATCTGAGGAAGAAGAACAAATCCTTAGTCGTCAGATGAATCTGGTACTTTCCTATGAAAAAGAAGGCTTTGAAGACCTTCATTTACTGGATTCACGACTGGCAGCTGTGGAGCAAGCGGCATCTAGTAAATTGCTCCAATATGTTCATCGGACCCAGATGCGGGAGTTGAACCACCTCAAGCCTGTTATCCGCTATGAAATCAAGGATTTCTTGCAGATGGATTATGCGACCAAGGCTAGTCTGGATTTGGTTGAGAATGCCCGTTCAGGCAAGAAGCAAGGTAGTCTTTTCTGGCTTTTGGATGAAACCAAAACTGCTATGGGAATGCGTCTCTTGCGGTCTTGGATTCATCGCCCCTTGATTGATAAGGAACGAATTATCCAACGTCAAGAAGTGGTGCAGGTCTTTCTCGACCATTTCTTTGAGCGTAGTGATTTGACAGACAGTCTCAAGGGTGTTTATGATATCGAACGCTTGGCTAGTCGTGTTTCTTTTGGCAAAACCAATCCCAAGGATCTCTTGCAGTTGGCGACCACCTTGTCCAGTGTGCCACGGATTCGTGCGATTTTAGAAGGAATGGAGCAACCTGCTCTAGCCTATCTCATCGAACAGCTGGATGGAATCCCTGAGTTGGAGAGCTTGATTAGCGCAGCGATTGCTCCTGAAGCTCCTCATGTGATTACGGAAGGTGGTATTATCCGCACTGGATTTGATGAGACTTTAGACAAGTACCGTCGCGTTCTCAGAGAAGGGACTAGCTGGATTGCTGAGATTGAGGCTAAGGAGCGAGAAAATTCTGGTATCAGCACGCTTAAGATTGACTACAATAAAAAGGATGGCTACTATTTTCATGTGACCAATTCGCAACTGGGAAATGTTCCAGCCCACTTTTTCCGCAAGGCGACGCTGAAAAACTCAGAACGTTTTGGAACCGAAGAATTAGCCCGTATCGAGGGAGATATGCTGGAGGCGCGTGAGAAGTCAGCCAATCTCGAATACGAAATTTTTATGCGTATTCGTGAGGAAGTCAGCAAGTATATCCAGCGTTTGCAGGCTCTAGCTCAAGGAATTGCGACAGTTGATGTCTTACAGAGTCTGGCGGTTGTGGCTGAAACCCAGCATTTGATTCGGCCAGAGTTCGGAGAGGATTCGCGAATTGATATCCAGAAAGGGCGCCATGCTGTCGTTGAAAAGGTTATGGGGGCTCAGACCTATATTCCCAATACGATTCAGATGGCAGAAGATACCAGTATTCAACTGATTACAGGGCCCAACATGAGCGGAAAGTCAACCTATATGCGTCAGTTAGCCATGACGGCGGTTATGGCCCAGATGGGGTCTTATGTGCCAGCAGAAAGCGCCCATTTACCGATTTTTGATGCGATTTTTACCCGTATCGGAGCAGCAGATGACTTGGTTTCAGGTCAATCAACCTTCATGGTAGAGATGATGGAGGCTAACAATGCCATTTCGCATGCGACTAAGAACTCTCTCATTCTCTTCGATGAATTGGGACGAGGAACTGCAACTTATGATGGTATGGCTCTCGCTCAGTCTATCATTGAATACATCCATGAGCATATCGGAGCTAAGACCCTCTTTGCGACCCACTACCATGAGTTGACTAGTCTGGAGTCCAGCTTGGAACACTTGGTCAATGTCCACGTGGCAACTTTGGAGCAGGATGGGCAGGTTACCTTCCTTCACAAGATTGAACCAGGACCAGCCGATAAATCCTACGGTATCCATGTTGCCAAGATTGCTGGCTTGCCAGCAGATCTTTTAGTAAGGGCGGATAAGATTTTGACTCAGTTAGAGAATCAAGGGACAGAAAGTACTGCTCCTATGAAACAAACAAGTACTGTCTCAGAACAAATTTCACTCTTTGATACACCCGAAGAGCATCCTATCCTAGCAGAATTAGCTAAGCTGGATGTTTACAATATGACACCTATGCAGGCTATGAATGTTTTGGTTGAGTTAAAACAAAAACTATAACACCAAGACTCACTAGTTAATCTAGCTGTATCAAGGAGACTTCTTTGACAATCCTCCACTTTTTTGCTAGAATAACATCACACAAACAGAATGAGAAGGAGCTGACGCATTGTCGCTCCCTTTTGTCTATTTTTTAAGGAGAAAGTATGCTGATTCAGAAAATAAAAACCTACAAGTGGCAGGCCTTGGCCTCGCTCCTGATGACAGGCTTGATGGTTGCTAGTTCACTTCTGCAACCGCGTTATCTGCAGGAAGTGTTAGACGCCCTCCTTGCTGGAAAATATGAAGCTATTTATAGTATCGGGACTTGGTTGATTGGTGTGGCCGTGGTCGGTCTAGTTGCTGGTGGGCTCAATGTTGTTCTCGCAGCCTATATTGCCCAAGGAGTTTCATCCGACCTTCGGGAGGACGCCTTCCGTAAAATCCAAACCTTTTCTTATGCCAATATTGAACAATTTAATGCGGGAAATCTAGTCGTTCGCATGACAAATGATATCAACCAGATTCAGAACGTCGTCATGATGACCTTTCAAATTCTTTTCAGACTTCCTCTCTTGTTCATCGGTTCGTTTATCTTGGCGGTTCAAACCCTACCTTCTCTGTGGTGGGTGATTGTTCTCATGGTGATCTTAATTTTTGGTTTGACTGCTGTCATGATGGGGATGATGGGTCCTCGTTTTGCCAAGTTTCAAACCCTTCTTGAGCGCATCAATGCCATTGCAAAGGAAAATCTGCGCGGTGTTCGTGTGGTCAAGTCCTTTGTCCAAGAAAAAGAGCAGTTTGCTAAGTTTACGGAGGTTTCAGACGAGCTTCTCGGTCAAAATCTTTACATCGGTTATGCCTTTTCAGTAGTGGAACCTTTCATGATGTTGGTCGGTTATGGGGCGGTATTCCTCTCTATTTGGCTAGTTGCAGGGATGGTTCAGTCGGATCCGTCAGTTGTTGGCTCCATTGCTTCCTTTGTCAATTACCTAAGCCAGATTATCTTTACCATTGTCATGGTTGGATTTTTGGGAAATTCTGTCAGTCGCGCCATGATTTCTATGCGTCGTATTCGAGAAATTCTTGACGCAGAGCCAGCCATGACCTTCAAGGATGTCCCAGATGAAGAGTTGGTCGGAAGTCTTAGCTTTGAAAATGTGACCTTTACCTATCCAATGGATAAGGAACCGATGCTGAAAGATGTGAGCTTTACTATTGAACCTGGTCAGATGGTTGGTGTAGTTGGAGCGACTGGTGCAGGAAAATCAACCTTGGCTCAATTGATTCCACGTCTCTTTGACCCGCAGGAAGGGGCTATCAAAATCGGAGGCAAGGATATTCGAGAAGTGAGTGAAGGGACCTTGCGTAAAGCTGTCTCTATCGTTCTCCAACGTGCCATTCTCTTTAGTGGAACGATTGCAGATAACCTGAGACAGGGCAAAGGAGATGCTACTCTATTTGAAATGGAGCGCGCAGCCAATATTGCCCAGGCTAGTGAATTCATTCATCGTATGGAGAAAACCTTTGAAAGTCCGGTTGAGGAACGGGGAACCAATTTCTCTGGTGGGCAAAAACAAAGGATGTCGATTGCGCGTGGGATTGTCAGCAATCCACGTATTCTGATTTTTGATGATTCGACCTCGGCTTTGGATGCCAAGTCAGAGCGCCTAGTGCAAGAAGCCTTGAATAAGGACTTGAAGGGAACAACAACCATTATCATCGCGCAAAAGATTAGCTCGGTTGTTCATGCAGATAAAATCTTGGTTCTAAATCAAGGGCGATTGATTGGTCAAGGCACGCATGCAGACTTGGTTGCCAACAATGCCGTTTACCGTGAAATCTATGAAACGCAGAAAGGAAAGGAGGAGTAATATGAAGACAGTTCAATTTTTTTGGAATTATTTTAAAGTCTATAAGCTATCATTTGTAGTTGTTATCCTGATGATTGTTCTGGCAACTCTTGCCCAAGCCCTCTTTCCGGTATTTTCTGGACAAGCAGTAACGCAGCTAGCTAATTTAGTTCAAGCTTATCAAGATGGCAATCCAGAACTTGTTTGGCAAAGTCTATCAGGAATCATGGTCAATCTTGGCCTGCTGGTTTTGGTTCTATTTATCTCTAGTGTGATATACATGTGTCTCATGACGCGCGTGATTGCAGAGTCGACCAACGAGATGCGCAAAGGCCTCTTCGGTAAGCTTGCTCGCTTGACGGTTTCTTTCTTTGACCGCCGACAAGATGGCGATATCTTGTCTCGTTTTACCAGTGATTTGGATAATATCCTTCAAGCCTTTAACGAAAGCTTGATTCAGGTCATGAGCAATATTGTTTTATACATTGGTCTGATTCTTGTCATGTTTTCGAGAAATGTGACGCTGGCCCTCATCACCATTGCCAGCACACCAGTGGCTTTCCTCATGCTGATTTTCATCGTGAAAATGGCACGCAAATACACCAACCTCCAGCAAAAAGAGGTAGGGAAACTCAACGCCTATATGGACGAGAGTATCTCAGGTCAGAAAGCTGTCATTGTCCAAGGAATTCAAGAGGATATGATGGCAGGATTTCTTGAGCAAAATGAGCGCGTGCGCAAGGCAACCTTTAAAGGAAGAATGTTCTCAGGAATTCTTTTCCCTGTCATGAATGGGATGAGTCTGGTCAACACAGCCATCGTCATCTTTGCTGGTTCAGCTGTACTTTTGAATGATAAGTCTATTGAAACAAGTACAGCCCTAGGTTTGATTGTTATGTTTGCCCAATTTTCACAGCAGTACTACCAGCCTATTATTCAAGTTGCGGCAAGTTGGGGAAGCCTTCAGTTAGCCTTTACAGGTGCTGAACGGATTCAGGAAATGTTTGATGCAGAGGAAGAAATCCGACCTAAAAATGCTCCAACCTTCACTCAGTTGCAAGAAGGTGTTGAAATTAGTCATATTGATTTTTCATACTTGCCTGATAAACCTATTTTGAAAGATGTCAGCATTTCTGCCCCTAAAGGCCAGATGACAGCGGTTGTTGGTCCGACTGGGTCAGGAAAAACCACTATTATGAACCTCATCAATCGCTTTTATGATGTTGATGCTGGCGGTATTTATTTTGATGACAAAGACATTCGTGACTATGATTTGGATAGTCTCAGAAGCAAGGTGGGAATTGTCTTGCAAGATTCAGTCTTATTTAGTGGAACCATTCGAGACAATATCCGTTTTGGTGTGCCAGATGCTAGTCAAGAAATGGTTGAGGCAGCAGCCAAGGCAACTCATATTCATGACTATATCGAAAGCTTGCCTGATAAATACGACACGCTTATCGATGATGACCAGAGCATCTTCTCAACAGGGCAAAAGCAATTGATTTCTATCGCTCGAACCCTGATGACGGATCCAGAAGTTCTCATTCTCGATGAAGCCACTTCAAACGTAGATACGGTGACAGAAAGTAAGATTCAGCATGCCATGGAGGCGGTTGTAGCAGGCAGAACTAGTTTTGTCATTGCCCACCGTTTGAAGACCATCCTCAATGCTGATCAGATTATTGTTCTCAAAGATGGCGAAGTCATTGAACGCGGTAACCACCATGAACTTTTGAAACTAGGTGGCTTCTATTCAGAACTCTATCACAATCAATTTGTTTTCGAATAAGAAAGAAGTTGTCCTATGTGGGCAGCTTTTTCTTGTCCATAAAAAATTTTTATCACAGCCTTAAAAAAAACATATTAGACGAAAGGCGTTTTGAGTGATATGATAGGACTATCGTTATACTCAATGAAAATCAAAGAGCAAACTAGGAAGCTAGCCACAAGCTGTACTTGAGTACGGTAAGGCGACGCTGACGTGGTTTGAAGAGATTTTCGAAGAGTATTAACATTCGAAAGGAGAGACATCATGACTAGAACGGTTGTAGGAGTTGCTGCAAATCTATGTCCCGTAGACGCAGAAGGCAAAAACATTCATTCATCTGTATCTTGTAGATTCGCAGAGAGCATTCGTCAAGTCGGTGGTCTCCCTTTAGTCATTCCTGTTGGTGATGAGTCAGTTGTACGCGATTATGTGGAAATGATTGACAAACTCATTTTGACAGGAGGCCAAAATGTTCATCCTCAGTTTTATGGAGAGAAAAAGACCATCGAGAGTGATGATTACAATCTAGTCCGTGACGAATTTGAATTGGCCCTCTTGAAAGAAGCGCTTCGTCAGAATAAACCAATTATGGCAATCTGTCGCGGTGTTCAACTTGTCAATGTTGCCTTTGGTGGAACGCTCAATCAAGAAATTGAAGGTCACTGGCAAGGACTACCTTTCGGAACATCTCACTCTATTGAGACAGTGGAGGGAAGCGTGGTTGCTAAGCTATTTGGGAAAGAAAGTCAGGTCAACTCCGTCCATCGTCAAAGTATTAAAGATTTGGCACCTAATTTCCGTGTAACTGCTATTGATCCAAGAGACCAGACCATCGAAGCGATTGAGTCTATCGATGAGCACCGCATTATCGGTTTGCAGTGGCATCCAGAGTTTCTGGTTAATGAAGAAGATGGCAATTTAGAATTATTTGAGTATTTATTGAATGAACTGTAACGACTGGGACATCTGGTCGTTCTTTATTTTATTTTTTCAAAATTTTTGGAATGCGGTATTTTTACGCAAACGTTTGAATTCTGATAAAAATTGGAGAAATTCGACAAAAAACTTGAAAAAAACGAAGGTAAGCGTTATGATAGAAAAGAAGAAATATTGGAGGAATAACATGTCACATATTAAATTTGATTATTCAAAAGTTTTAGACAAATTTGTTGCACCACATGAAGTGGAGTACATGCAATCACAAGTAACAGCAGCAGATGAATTGATCCGTAAAGGAACTGGTGCTGGTAGCGACTTCTTGGGATGGTTGGATCTTCCTGAAAACTACGACCGTGAAGAATTTGACCGTATCTTGAAAGCTGCTGAGCAAATCAAATCAGACAGCGATGTCTTGGTTGTGATCGGTATCGGTGGATCTTACCTTGGTGCCAAAGCAGCAATCGACTTCTTGAACCACCACTTTGCTAACTTGCAAACAAAAGAAGAACGCAAAGCTCCACAAATCCTTTACGCAGGAAACTCAATCTCATCTACTTACCTTGCTGACTTGGTAGAGTACGTAGCTGATAAAGACTTCTCAGTAAACGTGATTTCTAAATCAGGTACAACAACTGAACCAGCTATCGCTTTCCGTGTCTTCAAAGAACTTTTGGTTAAGAAATACGGTCAAGAAGAAGCCAACAAACGTATCTATGCCACAACTGACCGCCAAAAGGGTGCTGTTAAGGTTGAAGCAGACGCTAACGGTTGGGAAACATTCGTGGTTCCAGATGATATCGGTGGACGCTTCTCAGTATTGACAGCCGTTGGTTTGCTTCCAATCGCAGCATCAGGAGCTGACATTAAAGCCCTTATGGAAGGTGCGAACGCAGCTCGCAAAGACTACACTTCAGATAAAATCTCTGAAAACGAAGCTTACCAATATGCAGCAGTTCGTAACATCCTTTACCGTAAAGGCTATGCAACAGAAATCTTGGTAAACTACGAGCCATCACTTCAATACTTCTCAGAATGGTGGAAACAATTGGCTGGTGAATCAGAAGGAAAAGATCAAAAAGGTATCTACCCAACTTCAGCCAACTTCTCAACTGACTTGCACTCATTGGGTCAATTTATCCAAGAAGGAACTCGTATCATGTTTGAAACAGTTGTTCGTGTTGACAAACCTCGTAAGAACGTGATTATCCCTAGCTTGGAAGAAGACCTTGACGGACTTGGTTACCTTCAAGGAAAAGACGTTGACTTTGTAAACAAAAAAGCGACTGACGGTGTTCTTCTTGCCCACACAGATGGTGATGTACCAAACATGTACGTGACTCTTCCAGAGCAAGATGCTTTCACTCTTGGTTACACAATCTACTTCTTCGAATTGGCTATCGCTCTTTCAGGTTACTTGAATGCTATCAACCCATTTGACCAACCAGGTGTTGAAGCTTACAAACGTAACATGTTTGCCCTTCTTGGAAAACCAGGATTTGAAGAATTAAGCAAAGAACTTAACGCACGTCTATAATAGAAGAAAAGAGTGGTTTGTCCACTCTTTTTACTCTCTTTATCCATAGAAATTGGACTCAGCCAAGACTTGTGATATAATATAGAGAGCAAAAAGGCAGACGCCTAGAGACTTTATAGGAGAAACTATGTCAAAAGATATCCGCGTACGTTACGCACCAAGTCCAACAGGACTACTACACATCGGGAATGCCCGTACAGCATTGTTCAACTACCTTTACGCACGTCATCATGGTGGAACTTTTATTATTCGTATAGAAGATACTGACCGTAAACGTCATGTCGAGGATGGTGAACGTTCACAGCTTGAAAACCTTCGTTGGTTAGGTATGGATTGGGATGAAAGCCCAGAAACACATGAAAATTACCGCCAGTCTGAGCGTTTGGACTTGTATCAAAAATTCATCGACCAATTGTTAGCTGAAGGAAAAGCCTACAAATCTTACGTTACAGAAGAAGAGTTGGCAGCTGAACGCGAACGCCAAGAAGCAGCCGGCGAAACACCACGCTACATCAATGAATACCTTGGTATGAGTGAAGAAGAAAAAGCAGCTTACATCGCAGAACGTGAAGCAGCAGGGATCATCCCAACAGTTCGCTTGGCGGTCAACGAGTCAGGTATCTACAAGTGGCATGATATGGTCAAAGGCGATATCGAATTTGAAGGTGGCAATATCGGTGGTGACTGGGTTATCCAAAAGAAAGATGGTTACCCAACATACAACTTTGCCGTTGTCATTGATGACCATGATATGCAGATTTCTCACGTAATCCGTGGAGACGACCACATTGCTAATACACCAAAACAGCTCATGGTCTATGAAGCACTTGGTTGGGAAGCTCCAGAGTTTGGTCACATGACCTTGATTATCAACTCTGAAACTGGTAAGAAGTTATCTAAACGTGATACTAATACACTTCAATTTATCGAAGATTACCGAAAGAAAGGTTACCTTCCAGAAGCGGTCTTTAACTTTATTGCTCTTCTTGGTTGGAATCCAGGTGGCGAAGATGAAATCTTCTCTCGTGAAGAACTCATTAAACTTTTCGATGAAAACCGCCTGAGCAAGTCTCCAGCAGCCTTTGACCAGAAAAAACTAGACTGGATGAGCAATGACTATATCAAGAATGCAGATCTAGAAACGATCTTTGAAATGGCAAAACCATTCTTAGAGGAAGCGGGCCGTTTAACTGACAAGTCTGAAAAATTAGTTGAGCTCTATAAACCACAAATGAAATCAGTAGATGAGATTATCCCATTGACAGATCTTTTCTTCTCAGATTTCCCAGAATTGACAGAAGCAGAGCGTGAAGTCATGGCGGGGGAAACAGTCCCAACAGTTCTTGAAGCCTTCAAAGCAAAACTTGAAGCGATGACAGATGATGAATTTGTGACAGAAAATATCTTCCCACAAATCAAAGCTGTTCAAAAAGAAACAGGTATCAAAGGGAAAAATCTCTTCATGCCAATTCGCATCGCAGTTTCAGGTGAAATGCATGGACCAGAATTGCCAGATACGATCTTCTTGTTAGGCCGTGAAAAATCAATCCAGCATATCGAAAATATGTTAAAGGAAATCTCTAAATAAGAAGGGTACAATAATGGACATCTGGGAAAAGATGTACGAAGAAGCACAGAAATTGTATAATCCACATGAAGTATCTGATTTTGTTTACGCTAACCATGTTGTGGCCGCAGTAGAAGCAGAAGATGGACAAATATTTACAGGTTTCTGTATGGAGGGAACTTGTGGTGTTTTCCATCTCTGCGCAGAGCGGGCGGCTCTCTTCAATATGTACCAATTTTCAGGACAAACTAAGGTTAAAAAAGTATTAGCCTTTCGAGACAAACCACCTTATGGTGGAAGTTCAGGTATGCCTTGTGGCGCTTGCAGAGAATTCTTCTTAGAGTTGAACGCTGAAAATAAGGATGCAGAATTTATGATGGACTACGATACAAGAAAGACGGTGAAAGTCGCAGAACTAATCCCATATTGGTGGGGAGAAGAACGTGCTTCTAAGTTTAATAATCAATAGAAGAGTCAGTATAATGCTGACTCTTTTTACTTAATTTGAAAAAAATAGAAAAAGTAGTTGACAAGTCTGAAAAAGTCTGTATAATAGTAAGAGTTGAAAATAACAGCTCAGGTCCGTTGGTCAAGGGGTTAAGACACCGCCTTTTCACGGCGGTA